>NZ_ASJR01000009.1 GCF_000474745.1 Chitinivibrio alkaliphilus ACht1
CCCCGTCGAATGTGAAGGTAGGGTGAGCCGTGAAGTCGGGGAGGGGTAGAAGTTAGGATTCGTCCGTAAGCAGATAGGTGCTGCCAAGTCGTATGCCAATAAGGCCAACGGGGGCAGTGATGAGAATAGAAATTACCGCAAGAGCGAGTATAATATCCCCTTCAGGCAGCCCATGAGACAGGGCTACTCCTCCAAGAGCTGCTTGAACCGTTGCCTTTGGAATGTAGGCACAAACGCAAAAGAGGCGCTCTTTCTTGGTTAAGTGCCGTGAAGGGATGGTGGATATCCAGACACCGATACTGCGAACAGACACACCAATGAGGATAATCAGCACTCCGCGCGGGCCTGCATAGAGTGCTGCGGAAAGATCGAGGGAAAAACCGATGAGTACAAACAGAATAATCTCGGCAAAGACCCAGATCTTGGAGAGTTTTTCTGCAATACGAGCGGCGATATCTGAATTTTTTTCCAGGATAATAAACCCGGCAGTCATAATAGCAAGAAGGGATGCGATGTGTATGATTTCACCAAGAGAGATAAGAAAGAAGGCTCCTACTAAAAGAAGTAAGACCTTCTCAGTATCGCGAACTTTCTCAGGATGTTTTGAAAAGTAATAAATAGAGACTCTACCAACAAAGGCTCCTGCGACCACGGCGGTAACCAAGGCGAGGGGCGTCATAAGAGCTATTTCCTGTGGGGAAAAGGCCTCTCCTGTCAAACCATGCAGGAGAAGTGAAAAGAGGGTGATTGCCAATACATCGTCAATGGATGCCCCCGCAAGAATAAGGCTTGGGATATCTTTCTTATTTCCCCGATTTCGGGCAGTGAGATCAAGCATGGCCGGTACAATAACTGCTGGAGAAACTGCTGTGAGCATGGTGGCCGTAAGCAGGGCCGTAAGCAGGGAGAAGCTCAGGAGGGAGTGCAGGGCAAGGGTGAGCACAATGGTTTCGAGGGTTGCCGGCAGAAAGCTCATCAGCAGAGCGCTTGTGCCGTTTTTCCGAAGGCTCTCTTTTTTTATTCCTAAGCCTGCGCGGAGAAGAATAATGGTGAGAGCAAAAGATTTGAGTGAGGGTTCAACTTCCCAAAGAAGCGGGCTTGCGTAATTTCCAATAGTAAGGGAAGCGAAAATGCCAAAGATAAGCATACCCAAAATACTGGGAAGCTTAAGACGATCGAAAAATAATCCAAAAAAATATCCACCACAGATGAGGAGAAAGAGTGTCGTGTTGAGATCCATCATGGTTCCTCATAATCATGGTCGGGAAGACAGGATTTGAACCTGCGACATCTTGGTCCCAAACCAAGCGCGCTACCAAACTGCGCTACTTCCCGACTTGTTGTGCCATAATATATATATTCGTTATTCTGAAAGGCAATTATTTTTTAAATTGAAGAAGCCCCCGGGTGCTTTTCTCAATAAAAGAAAGCAGTGTCTCCACATGGGCTTCATGGGGCCACCGTTCTTGGAGAAGGGCAACTGCCGCATCACGGGTGTGACCTTTGCGAAGAAGAATTGTAATGGCTGATTTAATAGTACGACGCTCTTCCGCTGTAAACCCGCGGCGCTTCAGTCCCACACTGTTAATTCCGTAGATGAAAGCCGAAAGGGTATCTCCGGCAACGAGAGCAAAGGGAACCACATCCATGGTGACATATTTATTTGCCCCAATAAAAGCATGGGAGCCGATCTGCGTAAATTGGTGTACCGAAACATTTCCTCCACAGATGACGTGATCGCCCACCCGTACATGTCCAGCAAGGGCTAAGCCATTGGAAGCAATAAAATGGTTTCCAATAATACAGTCATGACCTACATGGCAATAAGCCAAAAGCGCGCAGTCACTACCAATAATTGTGCGACCCCGGTTGGCTTCTGTTCCCTTATTAATGGTACAGAACTCACGGATCATAGTACGGTCACCGATGGTCAGAGAGCAGGCTTCCCCCGCATATTTTAAATCCTGCGCAAGGGTGCCCACGGAGGCATGGTTGTATATCTGACAACCTTGGCCAATTGTGGTATCACTGCCAATGTATGCGCTTGCTCCAATTTTTGTATCACTGCCAATGGAGACATTTTCTTCTATAATAGCAAAGGGGCCGACAGTGACGTTCTCCCCAAGGGTTACATTTTTTGCAATAATAGCACGTGGATCAATGGTTGTGCTCATACTACTCCTTGGTGATCATGCAGCGGAGTTCTGCTTGACAGGCGATTTTATCGCCGATGTACGCTTTTCCCTTCGCAGAAAGGATATTTCGTGCCATCTTCTCTTTCGATACTTTTAAAACGAGTTTATCGCCAGGGCGAACAGGGTTGCGCCATTTCACTTTATCAACACCGAGAAAGAGCATCTGCGCATTACCCGTATCAGCATCATCACCGTAGAGAGCCATAAGGCCGGCTGCTTGGGCAAGAGCTTCAATTTGGAGCACCCCCGGCATAATGGGATTATCAGGAAAATGGCCTTGGAAAAATTGCTCATTAAAGGAGACATTTTTATAGGCGACAATACTCTCTCCGGGAGTGATCTCGTCGACACCATCTACGAGCAGGAAGGGATAGCGATGGGGGAGGAGTTGAAGAATATCCTTGTACTCGATCTTTGACATGTTCTGTTCCTTTTTATTAAAATGTTCACGTATTTTTTTTGCTAATTCATGGTTTGCCGCATGGCCGGATCGTGCCCCGAGAATATGCCCCTTAAGAGGCTTGCCAAGGAGATAGAGATCGCCCACTAAGTCGAGGGCTTTGTGGCGACAGAGTTCGTTTTCAAAGCGAAGCTCCGTATTGTTTACAAACCCGTTTGTACCCGGACGGATTGTTTCATCCTGCTGCATAAGCTGTTCCAGACGATGGGCATCCTCGGTGGAGAAGGACTTGTCTTGAACCACCACGGCACTGTTGATACTGGCACCCTTGATAAGACCCTTTTCCCGGAGATGCTCAATTTCAGAAAGAAAGCAGAATGTTCGGGCCGGGGCAAAATCGGTCTCAAAATCTTCGAGATTAAATATGGTAGTGTGTTGTGCCCCGATGGCGGGATTATCGAAATCCATCATAAGGGAGAGATGAAACTGGTCCGCAGGAAATACGGAGAGCGCGGTGTTGCCATTGGAATAGAGCCACATAGGTTCACTGATAACAATGTACTCCTGCTCTTTTTCCTGTTCACAGACGCCCAGCTCTTTTACAAGGGAGAAAAAGGGTTGCGCCGATCCATCCATGAGGGGGATCTCTTCAGCATTTACCTCCACACGGAGGTTTGAAATACCAAAGGCAGCCAGGGTTGCCATGAGATGTTCAATGGTGTGAACAACAGCACTGCCAATGCCAATAGCCGTTCCGCGCGCATTGCCGACAATAAAATTGATATCTGCAGGTATTTCGGTTTTATCGGGTAAATCGACCCGTACAAAGCGAATGCCGTAGTCTTCGGGAGCCGGAACAAGGGTAACTGTTGACTCTGCACCCGTATGGAGGCCAATCCCACTGAGAGATCCTGTTTTTTGCACTGTTTTCTGCTTCATTTTTGGAGAAGCTCCTTTAGGTGTTCGATTTCAGATTTGAGTCGTCGAAGTTCCTTGAGGGCGTCGGGGAGTTTTCGTTCTGCTGCATCTACTCTTCGACGTTCCAGCAGAGGAATTGCGGGAATTCCCGTAACTTTTGCTTCTGATTCAACCGACCCCGGAATCCCGGCTTTGGCCCCAATAAAAGCTTTGTCACCAATGGAGATATGTCCAGCAAAGCCTGCCTGTCCCCCGATCATAACCTGTCGACCAACCTTTGTAGATCCAGCAAAGCCAACTTGGGAAGCAATGCCGCATGATTCTCCGATCTCAACATTGTGTGCTACTTGGACGAGATTATCAATGCGTGCCCCCGCTTTAATACAGGTGTCTTCAAAATTTCCTCGGTCAACCGTTGTGTTTGCCCCTATTTCGACATCGTCTTCAATGACTACGGTGCCGAAGCAGGGGATACGAGTAAAGCTTCCTTCATGAAAGGCATTGGCAAATCCTTCGCTGCCAATGACAGCTCCCGATGAAAGAATCACCCGTGCGCCAATACGGCAGTGAGAACGGACAATCGCACCGGAGTGAAAGATACACTCTTCCCCGATTTCTACGTGCGGTTCGATAATAACCCCCGCATCAATTCGGGTTCCTACTCCGATACGGGTGTGGGCTCCAAGGCAGCAGCCCGGTCCAATAGTAACAGAATCACCAATCTTTGCCGTGGGATCGATGTAGGCGTGGGGAGAGATTCCTGCCCCAAAGGGCGGGCTTTGATCTTCAAACAACTGCGCTACCACTGCATAGGCCCAATAGGGGTCTTTCACAAAGATGTTATGTTTTCCCGGTATGGGCCATGCTTCTTTTGTTATTACCGCACAGGCGGGCGATGCTGCTGCATCTGCACGATGCTTTGGTTTTGAGAGAAAGGTGATACTGGTTTCGTCAGCCGTATCGAAGGAAGCAATACGGGATATTGAAATGGAAGGGAGAGGCCCTTCCATTGTTCCATCAATCGCCGCTACAATTCGAGAAAGCTCCATGGGTGCCTTAATTGCCTGCATTAAGGATAGAAATGATTTTGTCGGTAATGTCGTACGACGGATCACCATAAATGAGGCCAACAGTGCTGTCGAAAATGAAATCGTATGCATCTTCTTCAGAAATTTGCTGTACCGCCTTATTTATTTCTTCCATAATGGGTTCCATGAGCTCTTCATTTTTTTGCGCAATAGAGCCGGTTTGACCAAAGTGTTGTTGGAGAAACTCCTGATATTCAGCATACTTCTGTTGAAGGGTTGTCATCATTTCCTGTTGGCGTTCTTCACTCAACATGAGTTGCTGCTGCTCAAGCTGCTGCTGGAGCTCTTGCATTTCCTGCTGCATCTCTGTTGCTTCTCGCTCTTTCTGAGCACTAAAGCTTTGCAGCTCCTGTTTTGCATCTTGTACCATGCCGGTTTCTCTAATAATCCGATCAGAATTAATGTAGCCCATTCGGGGGCTTCCAGCCAAAGCAAGGGTTGCTGCAAGGGCGATACAGAGTACTACTGCGTATTTTTTCATCATACCTCCAGGGGGTTATTAAAAATCTTTGTTCATAATAAAGTGGCTGGTCCAGTCTCCGGGACCGTCTTTTTCAAAGCCAAAGGCGTTTTTATCATTGAGTGGTACGGCAAAGTCAAAGCCAATGAGCCCAACCATGGGAAGCATAAGGCGAAAGCCAAAGCCCGTACCCATATAGAAATCGTTTCCAAACTCGTCGAGGTCGGAAAAACTGTTTCCACCGTCAATAAACCCGGCAACATAAAAAGTTTGGTCTACAATGGGAAATGATATTTGCCCTGACATGGTAGCCATGGCCAGGTTCTCCTGGAAGTCAGACTCACTGTATCCGCGGATTACCCCGTCATAATAGACTCCTCCAACACGGAAAAGATCGTTATGCCCCAAGTCGGGAGTAGAGCCATAGAGGGGGTTTATGGTTCCTACTTTTCCTGATGTCCCCAGGGTAAATTTCCAGAAAAGGGGCATGTACCACTCATAGTCAAAGGTGGTTTTGAGGTAGTTGTAGTCGCCACCAAGACCGCCGAGAAAGGCAGAAACACCGAAGGCTGATCCCTGAGTAGGGAAGGTGGGGCGGTCTTTGTCATCACGGCCAAGACGGAGAAAAAGTCGGCTTAAGGTTCCCTCTGATACGATATTCACCCCAAGGCGATCTTCTGTGAGGGTATAATCCCGATTGTAGCGGTCGTGACCAATGAGATATCGAAAGGAACCACTCCAGTAATCATCAGGCCAGGTGAGGCGTCGTCCAAGGCCAGATTCTGCCGCAATCCGTTCATAATTATACATTTGGAATCGTTCACTTGCATAGTCCGCTTTTTCCCAATAGACACGTCCAGTGAAGTTGATAGGACGGTCGAAGATCCAAGGGCGTTGAAATCCACCGGAAACAAGAACCCGTTCCTGGAGGCGTTGAAACTCCACGTCCAACTGTTCACCGGCGCCACGAAAATTGGGAATTGAAACGGAGGCGTTTCCACCGAATCCACCATCGCCACTGTAGGTTACCCCGGCAGAAAACTGGCCGAGATTATCCTTTTCAATGACCTTGAATTCGATATCAACGATGTTCGACTCTTCACTGCGAGGGATAATATCAGGACGAATATCTTTAAAATATTGTAGTTGATGGAGTTCCCGAATTGAACGCTGGATTGCAGACTGGCTGTATACTTCACCGGGGTAGATACGCAGATTGCGGCGGATGACCTGCTCTCTGGTTTTAGAGTTACCCGTGATGCGAACCTTTCCAACCACGGCAGGCTGGCCTTCACGAAAGGAGTAGATTACATCAATTGTATCATCACGATACACCAATTCCGGCTGTATCTGGGCGTAGAGATATCCATCGTTTCGATACATATCACCTACTTGCATGGTTGATTTCTCAAACTCTTCTTGCGAAAATGCATCGCCCTGAGAGAGTGCGACGGCACGGGCCAGCTGCTCGTCTTCAAAGACGGTATTTCCATCGAAAAAGAAATTACCCGCATAATAGCGTGGGCCTTCGTCCACGGTAATGGTGATAACCAAGGCATTTTCATCGTCGGGGGTTGTTATTTCATACTCAGAAATGCGCGCGTCAAGATAACCACGATTTTGATAATAGGTAACCACCTCCTGCAGGTCATCCTGAAAGTCTTCTTCCTTGAAGGTCCCGCGTGAGAATATATGGCGCCGTTTTGTTTCTTGTAAGCGTCGTCGCAGCCGACGGTTTCTAAAGACTTCGTTGCCCTCAAAGATAATGTCATCTACGTACACACGCTCCCCTTCATCAATACGAATGATAACAATGGCGTAGCCGTCAACGGAGGATTCCTGCAGGTCAAAGTCGATTTCTGCGTTGTTGAAACCTCGTTCAGCGTACATATTTTGAAGGATTCGCTTGTTTTCGTGAAGAAGCTGATCAGTAAGGAGTACCCCGCGAGATATGGTAATGCTGTCTCGGATCTGCCGTGTGGAAAACTCGTCGTTGCCTTCTATTTCGAAGATGTCGCAGTACAGATTGGGTTCCAGGGTAATACGAAGATCAACGCCCTCATCCCCCTCTTCGGGCGTGACAGAGACATCGCGAAACATATCAGTATTGTAAAGGGTTCGGATAATTTGTGCAGTTACTGCTCGCGTGAATTGGTCTCCCTCTGAAACAGGAAGGTTTTGTTGTATGCGCGCGGTTTCTTCTGAAGATACACCTTCAATGGTAATTGAACGAATAAGGGGTTCCGCAGAGAGGGTTGTACAGAGGGCCAGCATACACAGGAGGGCAATAGTGAGTTTGTTCATAGGGTCTCCGAATAGCTCCAGTCTCTCATAAACGAGGAAAGTACGAAAATAATTTAATGATACACTGGTGAGTTAGATTTCTCCGGTATTTTTATTACCAGGCAATATACATTTTAGGAAGGGTATATTGGGAAAATAGGAATTCAAAAAGCAAAAGAGGATGTCTTGAATTATTTTAAATGTGTACGAATTTTTTTGCAAAGGTTAGTTACTTCATGACGAGCGAATCTCCCTTAACTTTCACCTCAAACAAAAAGGCACCTCCTACGGATCGTGCGGCCGTTAAAGACAGAACGGTTCTATGGATTGGCGGTGCTGCGGCGATACTCTTTTTCCTTGTTCTCGGGGGGGCTTCAGCGTGGTTCTTTTACACATCCGTGGCAGAAACCCTTCCTGAGCCGGAGCAATTGTCAAATATTAGTCCCTCCCTTGTTACATCGGTGTATGACTCAGAGGGAGAGGTGGTGCATGAGTTTAGTATTGAGCGTCGATTCTGGATGCCCCTCGATTCCTTTCCTGAGCACTTGGTGCAGGCCGTTATTGCCATTGAGGATGCGCGTTTTTACGAGCACTGGGGAATTGACATTCGACGCATCGTCGGTGCAGCCATGGCAAATGTTGTTCAGCGGGGATATTCGCAGGGGGCTTCAACCCTCACGCAACAACTGGCGCGAAATGCTTTTTTAACCCATGATAAGCGGATTATGCGGAAAATCCGGGAGATTTTAACGGCCATCGATTTGGAGCGATATTATATAAAAGATGAAATTCTCGAGCTCTATCTCAATATGGTATACATGGGGGCAGGGGTTTATGGGATGGAGGCCGCCAGTCAGCAGTATTTTAGTAAATCCGTGTATGATTTGAGTCTTCATGAATCGGCCTTGCTTGCCGCGGCTGTTCAGCGCCCCGAAGCGTTTCGCCCTGATCGTGATGCCAATCATACCCGAGGGTTTAACAGGCGGAACACTGTTCTGGCAGCCATGGCGCGTAATGGCTTTATCTCAGAGGAGGATTTTCATCATTATCGGGAACAACCCATTGAGGCAACGCCGGCGCAGCGCACCTCGGCACAGGCTCCCTATTTTGTTGAAGAGGTTCGTCGGCAGGTGTTACGTATGTTTGGTGAAGATCGGTTATATCATCAAGGTTTATCCATATATACTACCTTGGATACAGAGGCGCAAGCCGTGGCCGAAGAGGCCGTTACAGCTCATCTAGATACCTTGCAGCGTATTCCCAACAGGCTCTTTATTACGGAGAATCGTGCATGGGAAATGATTGGTGTATCGCGCGACTCCCTCTTTGATAATTTCTCCCAGCTCTACGATGAACATCGAGATACCTTTGAGGCATTGCATGACTCATTAAAGCTTCGACAATTACAAACGTCCGTGGTAACTCTTGATAATAGCTCCGGTGCGGTTCGTGTGTTAATCGGTGGGCGGGACTTCTCCGAGAGCCGCTATAATCGTGCCATGCAGGGCGGTCGCCAACCCGGCTCAGCCTTTAAGCCCTTCGTGTACACCGCTGCCTTAAAGCAGGGATATACCCCGGCGACACAAATTATTGATAAACCTGTCACCATTGAAACCTCCGAAGGGGAGTGGCGTCCGGTCAATTTTGACCGGCGGTTTCACGGCGAAGTTTCCCTTGAGTATGCTGTACGGCGTTCCCTGAATCTTGTCGTGATAGAGGTGCTCCTGGATATTGGTGCCACAGATGTTATTTCTCTTGCCCGACGAATGGGTATTTCTGGACACTTGCCTGCAGTTCCTGCTCTTGCAATTGGTGCTGGTAATGTGAGCAACCTCGAATTAACAAGGGCATACAGCGTGTTTCCAAATCAGGGTACGCTTCGTCAAACCTATCTCATCGATTCTATTGTTGATAATCACGGACGAGTGATCTTTCGTAATGACCTTGAGGAACAGGAGGTTCTCTCTCCAGATGTTGCAACGGTAATGACAAAAATGCTTGAAAAGGTTGTCTCTGAGGGGACTGCCGGTGCTGTTCGTCGTGAGGGGTTTCGTCATCCCACTGCGGGAAAGACAGGGACCAGCAATAACTATTCTGATGCTTGGTTTGTGGGGTATACACCCCGTTACACAACCGGAGTGTGGGTAGGGGCCGATCAGCGTAGAACCATGGGGCGGGGTATTACGGGGTCCCGCGGTGCAATTCCTATTTGGACACCCCTTATGCAAAGTCTTCACGATGAGGCATCCCGTGAGGAGTTTCCTCTCACCGATGAGGTTGTAGAGCATCGTGTTTGCGAGGATACGGGAGAGTTGGCTACATCCCATTGTCCCCGACGGTATACTACGCATTTTCTGCGGAGTAATGTTCCGGATCGCTGTACAGAGCATGGGGTAGAGCAACGCCGTGACACCTCAAATGTGATCGACTATTTTGGTACCCCCCCAGATTCGCGTGACCGTGATGAAGAGGAGGATCCTTCATCACAGATGCTCTTTTAGAGGCGGGGGGTAATAGTTCTACAATAGGCTGCGATACCCTGAAGCACCAAGTGCGGTATGTACTGGACGGAGATACTCATATATGGTGCCACGGTGTCCCAGCTTCCTCCCGTTGCGATAATACGTGGTGATTGAACAAAAGAAGCAAGGTGGGATACGCACTTTTCAATGCCGCCACAAGTGTCCAGAAGGATACCTCCGGAAAGGGCTTCTCTGGTATTCTGAGGGATTGTTGGCGAAAGAAAAAGCCCTCTTGACTCCAGTGCTGTAGCAAGACGGGGGGTTTTCTGACACAATCCATCTCTCTTTGCGGTAATACCGGGGAGTATAAAACCCCCGCAAAAGACATTGGTATCTTTGAGAAGGTCTATGGTGATGGCGGTTCCGGCGTCTATAATAATACAGTTTTCTTGTGGATAGTGGTATAATGCCCCAAGAGCGCCAAGGGCACGATCTATACCAAGCTCTCCCGGTGCATACGCCGAGCTGAGGGGTATCTTCTGTGCTTGACAAAGTATGACTGTCGTGCTGAACCTTGAAAAGAGGGCTGCGGTGTGCTCAGGGGCACGTACAGAGCTCAGGCAAAGGGGGAGCCCCCTCTGCTCTTCTCCTAAGATACGGGGTAGATCGTCCGGGCATAGGGGGTGTTGTATACTCCAAACACTTTCCGGTGTGTGGGTACTTCCCCTAAAGAGACCTACTTTGATGCAGCTATTACCCTCATCAACAGCAAGAAATCTCACTTTGCTCCTTTTCCGGTGAAGACCACAAGAATTGTTTGAATTATAATTTTTATATCGAGAAGGAGGGACATGTTTTCAAAGTAGTAGAGGTCATACATCACCTTGGTCTTCACATCCTCTATGGTTTCATCATATTTATGTTTTACCTGTGCCCAACCGGTGATTCCCGGCTTCATTTTAAGTCGCTTCACATACCACGGAATTTCTTTTCGAAGTTTATCTATGAAGAACTGTCGTTCTGGTCGTGGCCCGACAAAACTCATTTCTCCCTTCAGTACATTGATAAGCTGGGGTATTTCATCAAGGCGAGTTTTTCGCATAAATCGCCCAAAGGGGGTAATGCGTGGATCATTGTCCGTTGCCCACTGTGGGCCGCTTCGTGCTTCAGCATCAACGTACATGGAGCGAAATTTCATCATAATAAAGGGTTTGCCGTTTTGTCCAATCCGTTCTTGTTTATATACGGCGGGACCAGGGTCGGTGATTTTTACCATGGCAGCAACAAGGCCCCAGAGAGGGGCAAAGGGAACAAGAATGGTGAGAGATATGACAATGTCAAAGAGACGTTTGATTTGCGCTTGCCATCCGGGCATGTGGTCTTGGAGGAGTACTATCAAGGGAACACCGGCGATATCATGGGTTTTGAGGTGGCCGGAAATGACATCCATGAGAGATGGTGCAAGGTAGATGGTGAGCTTTTCGTCCCAACAGTATTTTAAGATATTGAGGATATCCCGCGCAGAGTTGGTCATATGTGAAATAATCAAACCGTTTATTTGATATTTTTCAGTTATTTCAGGAATGTCAGCGCTTTTGCCCAGGATTGGGTAGCCGTAATGCTTTCCCTTTTGAGTGTCATCAATAAACCCGATAAAGGTATATCCCAGTTCGGGGTGTTGTTCGATTTCCCGAATGAGCTTGAGAGATGATTTGTTTGCCCCGGTAATCACAATGTTTTGTGTGGCAATACCTTTTTTGAAAAGCCAACCATAGATACTGTGCATAATAAAACGAATACCCGTTGCGGCAAGCAGTAGGGTAATTGCATAGGTGACGAGGAGGTGGCCACGCAGTTGTTCAATAAAATGGGTGACGCGGGTAATTCGATCAACCTCTTCGTTTTGTGCTAAGGTGATAAGCTGGTCGCTGAACAGCATAATGAAAAGCAGGAATATGCCGATACAAATGGTTCGTGCCACCACAAAGAATTCATCTAAGCGCGATTCTTTGTACCAGTCCCGATACAACCCGTTGAAAAAATAGAGTATTAGCCATGCCATGGTTGATACAAAGGCCAAGGAGGGGGTAAAAAAGTCAAGTATCGTATCTACGTATCCCGGGCTAAATAAGGAGATCTCCTGACGTAAGGAGTAGGTTATGATTAAGGCAACATTAATTGCAAGAATATCAAAGAGAAGAGTTGTTATTTTTTCGATCAGTCGATGGCCCATAGGGTTGTGTTCCAAGGAAGAGTATGGTTTTTGGTCAATTTGCTTTTAAATATACTTTCCTGCAAAGAGGGATACCTATATATATATTTGATTCGTGAACCCTTTTCCGGAGGCCTTTTATGAGACGGTATGCCCCCTGTATCGTGCTCTTCATTTTCCTGAGCGCCTGTGATACTCGTCAAACAGGTCTTCAAAAAGGGGCGGCAACAGCAAAGGGGGGCGAGCAACGTATTGAACAAACGGCTCTACATGCATACGATGGGGGAACGCTGTTGTGGGTATTGGAAACCGATCTACTCTATCGTTCACACGGGGATACACCAATTCAGGTAATTCCGGTACAAATGGAGCTTTTTACCGACACCGGCACGGTGGGGACCAATGTTGTTGCCGATTCTGGTTTAACCTCTGAGTCAATGGATCATTTTCGTCTGTGGGGGGCTGTGTCCATTGAGACCTGGGATGGAAAACAGATTCGTAGTGAAACCCTCTACTGGGATAAGGAAACACGCCAATTGCACTCACCGGACTATGTGGAGATACAACTGCCTTCGGGAGAAAAAATGTGGGGGCGTGGGTTTGAAGCGGCGGAAGACTTTTCCTGGTGGGTCTTTCACGAAGATGTCCAGGGGGAGTTTCGTAATTTTGAAGCGCTTATTGGTCGGAACGAGGGCTGACGAATGGGGCTAAAACTCTTTCTTTTTCTTTGCATTGGTGTGAGTATTTCCGTAGGCGAAGGATTGCTCCACCTGATACACGCACAGCGAAATGAGAATGTATTTGAAGATAATCGTTTGATAAATCGCTTAATGGGAGATGTGCGATTTCGCTATGATGATATGGTGATCGGTGCCGATACGGTAGAGGTGTTTCGTCGTGAGGGGCGTTTTGCGCTCCGAGGTAATCTCCGCATTGATCGTCCCGGATACGGTGTTCGCGCCGAGCGGGGCACCTACGACTCCGATCTGGCTCGTATTCGTCTCACGGGAGATGTTTCTGCCCATGACACCGTGGGAATGGCGACCCTCTTTGGTGACACGGCCGATTATTTCATGCAGCACGACAGCCTGTTTGTATTTTCCCGAAGTGGGGTTGTAACGTGGGCTGATACGTCTCTCACGGACAGCATGTCCGTACTTCAGTCGCATACCTTAAGCTATTTTGATGGCAGGTTTGATGCTGCAAGAGAGGTACGTATTACCGACGGAGACCTCCTTTCTCGGAGTGATTCTGCACGGTTTTGGCCTCGTCGTGACTCTGCTTTTCTCTTTGGAAATGTTCATGTGGAAGCCGGTGATGCCGAGCTTATGGCTGATACGCTTACTGTACAGCAGACAGGGCAATTTACGGAGCGATTTTCTGCCTTTGGGGGAGATCCGGCGTTGTTTATACAAGGTGATGCCGAGCGGTATGAACTATATGGAGATACCTTGGTGTTTACCGTACAGGATGCAGTGGTGCAGTATCTGGATGTGTATGGCCGGGGACGTTTTCGTCAGTACGACTCCTCTTCTCCTCTGCCTCAAGTATCCCTCTCCGGAGAAACGCTCTTTATCGATCTTTCCCGTGGATATCCAGAGCAACTACACGCCTATGGCAGTGTTGAAATACTGCAGTATGAACGCCATAGAGATGATCATACCACCTTGCGTGCCGATACCGTTTATGCAACCATGGATTCTGCCGGAACGGTGCGCTCCATGGATTCATGGATACCGGCCATGGTATCCTTTGGGTCTGATTTCGGGGGGACGGATTCATTGCGGGGAGATACTGTGCGGTATGAGTGGCTCAGCGAAGAAACACAGTATGTGTATGCGCGTGGTCGTGCTCGGGGCATCACCCGTATTGACTCGCATACGGTAAACTCCGTGGCTGGTGATGAGATTGATCTTCGCGTGGGCCACGGTCTTGATGCCGTGGTAATTCGGGGAGAGGTATCTGGAAGAGTGAAACAGACTGGCAAAAGGCGGGGGCAAGACCGTGAGTGAACAAAAAAACGGATTGAAGTTGTAGAGCTAATAAAGAAGTTTTCCGGGAGAGTGGTGGTAGATCGGGTCTCTCTGTTTCTTGAAAAGGGTGAAATTGTGGGGCTTCTGGGGCCGAATGGGGCGGGTAAAAGTACGACCTTTAATATGATTGTGGGAAATGTTACTCCCGATGCCGGAGCGATCTTTCTCAATGGGAAATCTGTTTCTAAGACTCCCATGCATCGGCGTGCCCGGTTGGGAATCGGCTATCTTCCGCAAGATGCATCGGTGTTTCGTCGTCTCACCGTGGAGGAAAATATTCTTGCTGTTCTTGAGGGCCGCGGTTTATCGCCGCAGCAGCGGTATGAAAAAACAGAGCGTCTCTTAGATGAGTTTAATATTACAAAATTGCGTAAAAGCCCGGGATATGCCCTGTCCGGTGGCGAGCGGCGTCGTGCTGAGATTGCTCGTTGTCTTTCCATAGACCCCGATTTTATCTTGTTGGATGAGCCCTTTGCCGGAGTTGACCCCATTGCTGTAGAAGAGATACAGGCTATTGTTGGGCAACTGCGGGACAAAGGGTATGGTGTGTTGATTACAGACCATTCTGTTCGTGAGACCTTGCGTATTACCGATCGAACGTATATTATGTCAGATGGGGAAATCTTAATACACGGTACATCCCAAGAGCTTTCAGAAAATGAAGAGGCTCGCCGTATTTACCTGGGAAAGAACTTTAGACTGGATTGACCTATGATAAAGTTAGTTGCATTTTTTTGGGAGTGCTCTCTTGTGTCGGCGTGGCTGCTATGGTTGATGTTTCTTTTCAGTATGACCGCTGGGGAGAAGAGGAGAGCATGTTGCGTGGGGTTGTTGCTCTTGGCCCTGATGAGTCGGGGGAGTATGCGCGTCGCCCCCTGCAGGTGTATGTTGTTGTTGATGTGTCTGAAGGGCTGTATGGAGGCATGACCCAGGAAATCTCTGATGCTGTTACAGCTCTTGTCTCCACGCTCTCTGCGGAAGACCAATACGCACTTATTTCCTACTCTGGCTCTGTTCGCACGCTCATGCCCTTTCAGAGCGCAGCGGAACCAGATACGGCTGCTTTGGGACAAGAAATTCGCGGGCTTTCCCTCGAGCGGGGGCGGAGTTACAGCACGGTGTTTTCCCGCTTGAAGAGCCTTGCGGAAAACTCTTCTGCCGGCAGTGACTACCGAAGCTGTGTTATTTTCTTTACTCATGGGAGCCCCGATGACAGAGATCTCTCTGCCTCTATTGATAGCATGATTTCCTATGGGGGTACGGCAGGTCTGTCTTTTTATACGATTGGCTATGGCGATGATCTTGCCGATAGAGAACTAATTCGGCTTGCCGAAGAGACCGGCGGGCGTGCCATGTATGTTGAAGAAAATAGCGCTCGTGATATTGGAGAGCGGATCCAGGTCATCGGCAGTGAAGTGGTTCAGCCGGCTCGATACGATATTGAGCTCACCTTTTCTCATGAGCTTTCATTTTATGCCCAGGATGGGAGCGTGTACACAGCAGAAAGATATTTCATTAATAGTATCCCCGAGGAGGGGGAAAAATATATTTTCTTTCACATTGCAGATGATGATCTCGCGGGTGCAGATCTCGATATTACCTATGAGTATTTCCTCGCTACGAGGGGTGTTGAAAGATCAGGACGGCACAGTGAACGGATTCCGTCCCGGGCTTCAAGTAGAAATTTTGATACATATGCTGCCCCGAAGATTATATTACACTCTGTGTTGCGCAATTTTCTGGAACAAGAGGCGACCTTACTGCGGTCGGATGTAGATTTTCGTCGTTCCTTTGCTTCTGCCATGGGGCGATCGCTCCTTGAGCCTCTTGAAGAGGCGACGCGGCAGATAGCAACGGAGGAGATGCAGGATGTATATACTGTAATAGATGATTATGCTAATGTGTTATATGGTAATCCAATAGACGATGATGTTGAGTTGCTGTTTAGGCAAATGAAATATAAACTCCATGATTGCAAATTTGGGTATTAACAGGGGATTATATGAAAAGAATTCTTATTACCGGTCCAAAGGCTTCAGGCAAGAGCAATATTGGCAATCGGCTGGCTGAGCTTCTGCATGTAGATTTTTATGATCTGGATAACATGATTGAGACTCTTTTTCGCAAGGAAAAGGGTGCGCGGCTTAATTTTCGGGAAATCTACCGACGCCATGGTGAAGCGGTATTTCGCGATTACGAGATACGGAGTGCCCGTGAGATCGCCCATAAGAGTCCGGTAGTGCTAAGTACGGGCGGCACCTCCTTTCTCTTGTCGGAGATTCGAGAGATCTTTTCGAAGGACACATACGTAATTCTTCTCAAAAATGATTATGAAGTTTTATGGGAGCGCGTTGCCAAAAATGGAACACCGGCCTATCTTGAGGATGTGGAGGAGCCGAAGCGGACGTTCTTCAATCGTGTTGACAAGGTTATTGAGGCCATAGAGCCGGATGCGGATATTGTTTTTGATACAAATGATCTTTCCATAGAAGATGTGGCACAAATGCTTGATATGGAGCTGGATCGTCGTGGTATTTCTTTGCGGGAATAAGTTTTTTCGATAAACAAGATTGAAAGGCAGATTTTTTCTGCCTTTTTTTTGTATCATTGGTATACTATGTAAGGATATGTTTATTTCTTTGGGAGTGTGATTATGGTACATACAGTACTTCTTTGTATTTTTTTCCTGAGCATGACAACCGTGGCTGATTCAGTGGATGAGGCTGTGTTTGCCCTGCAGCGATCTCAGGAGCTGCGTAAGTCTGGTACAGCCCTTGTAATTAGTGGAGCTGTCCTGATGGGGGGCGGAGCTGCCATGGCATATGCCTATGATTCTGACAGCGGAGATGGAGCCTTGTCCCTCGGGCTTGGTATTACGTCTTTTGCTGGTGGCGCTTTTCTTGAAGTGCTTGGTGTGCGCGACCTTATTGCATCTCGCCGTATTTTAACACAAGCAGCAGAAAAAGCACCTGCTCTTCGAATTTCTCCCGGAGAAATAGCCCTTATTGCACGGTTTTAGGTTAGGTGCGCTTGCCGGATCGAGGGTGGGCTTGGTGAAAGGCCTGAGCGATTCTCTGTTTTGAAAGATGCGTGTAGATTTGAGTGGTATCAAGGCTGGAGTGCCCAAGGAGCTCTTTTACAACGCGAATATCTGCACCATGGTCCAGGAGATGCGAGGCGTAGGTATGGCGTAGAGTGTGGGGGGTATGAGAATCTTCGTCGGTAATGTGGTGTAATACTTTTTTTACAATACGCTCTATCTGACGGCGTGAAAGCCGCTTTTCTCCAGTACTGGTAAAGAGGGGAGCGTCTTTGCATTTTGTTCCTCGATCCTGTGTAAGATAGGTCATAAGGCAGCTCAGGCTCTGTGGAGTGGTCGGAACAATTCTTGTTTTTTCTCCTTTACCCACAACCCGAATAAGTCCTTTTTCCCATTCGATATCACCGATATTTGCTCTGTGTAATTCACTGAGGCGAAGACCACTCCCATAGAATAACTCTATCAGAGCTTGGTTGCGTCGTGCCTGAGGGCCGGAGTATTTCATGTGTTGCAGGGCAGCTGTATGCCGCTCTTCGATGATTCCGGGCAGGCAACGGGAAGCGTTTTTCGGTGATCCCAGGCTGGCAAGGGGGTCTGTTGAAAGATATGATCGAAGAAGGCAAAAGGTAATGAAGCTTTGCAAGGCTGCGCGTTTACGTCGAATTGTTGCGGGGCTGTTTCCCATGGTATGAAGGGTGTGCAAGACGTGTCGAACCACAGAGCGGTGGAGTATCTCCTGTACATGTGGCGGAGAAGAGGGGCACAGCGTTTTGCCTTCGGCAATAAATGACTCTAAATCTCTTTTATAGGCATCTCTGGTGTGTTTTGAATGATGTCTGAGGGAGCGAAGGAACTCTTCAAGGCAGCGGTGTATCTCCACGGTGCGTATCCTTTTGCGTATCAAGAATCTTTGAGATAATATAATTACTTTTGTTCAGCTTCTGGGCAAGAAGTTTTGCCATGAAAAAGCTATAATGCGGATATTGATTCAGCTTAAGGATAAAGTCAATTTTGTCAATAGGGATGATTTGTGCGTCCGTAAGACTACGTACGGTGGCTGTGCGCTTTCCCGACGTAAGAAGAGCCATTTCACCAATAAATACATGATCAGGAGTAATTGTTGAGATGCGAACTGAGTTGACCGAAACGGCAAAGCGCCCGCTCACAATAAAGAAGAGGGTATTGCTTACTTCATCTTCGCGGATAATGGTTGTTCCTGCGGTGATCTTTACGGGGTCTTTGTCACGAAAAATAATGGGTATTTCATTTGCTATGGTGTCTCTATGATTAATAAGGCAGTTGACGATATTGCCCTTGGGGTTGTAGTGAAGGCGGTCAAGACTTGAGAGAGCGATCATTATTCCTCGACCATTTTCACCGGTATAGTCTATATATTTTGTTTCATGAAGGTACTTTTTCCAGTTAAACCCCTTGCCTTCATCAATGATGGTAAACACGGACCCTTCCGTGGTGATTTTGTATGAAAATGTGACCCGTCGTTGCTGAATATGCTTTTTCGACAGGCGCTGCTTGATGAGTTGGTCAATTGGTTTTCCCGCGCTTAGATAGGATTTCTTTTCATTGTAGCCAATCTCGCAATTGCCGTGTTCCACGGCGTTTACCAAGAGTTCCATAAGAGCTGTAGTGACTTGGCTTTTACGATGCCAATCTATTTTTCCGGTGTTGTACAGCAGAGAGGTCACAAGGTTTACCAACACTTCCACTTCAGTAATGGAATTGGCAATGCGGTAGGTTCCCATACAGCCGAAATCATAGTTCTGCGGAACAGCCCTATCGGAAAGAAGGTTTCGATTTAATCGAATCACCTTGAGAATAACCGGAAGGTCTTCACGGATCTCAAACTTAGAAAGCCCTGCGGCAAGATTTACCACTCGGGAACCACTGATTTGTCGAGCTGTTTTATGACAGTTATAAATGGTGATAACATTTTGATAATGCAGCCATGGGTCGTGGGAGAGTGTGTCCAAAACCGAGAACCCCAAGTGCCAGTCGGAAAAATCAATAATAATGACGGAGGCTGTGTTTAAGGAAATCGTATCAAAATCATCGGCGTTAGAGGCAAAAAGAAGTGTTTCTTTTTCAAGAAAACAGTGGCTCACCTCTTTTTTTATTTCCGGATTATTGCTAATACAGATTGTTGTTGGGATAAGGTGTGATGCCATGGCTATACTTCCAGTCTGAGATTTGAGAGAAATGTGATGAGAAATGATGTGGAGAAGGCGATGGCAGGGGTTATAATCCAGCCAGAAAAAACCTTGGTGGCAGTTTTGTATTGAATAGACTCATAGTTTTTAATGATTCCAATGCCAATGACGGCGCCGACAATGGCCTGTGAACTTGATACGGGTACACCTATCATGGCAAAAACATGAATGGTTGCACCATGGGAGAGCACCGTCACAAGGGCTGAAAATGCGTCAAGGGGGATGATGTTCTTTCCAATGGTCATCATAACATGGCGGCTGTATGTAAGCACTCCCACGGCAATGCTGATTCCGCCAAGAAGCGTGGCGGTAAAGGGGGTGAGAAGATTGTCTTCTCCCGTATACACGCCGGTGACATTGGCAACATTGTTTGCACCAAGGGCGTATGCTCCATAACAACCCGCTATAATGAGCCCATATCGAACGATGAGGTCACTTGTACAAAGGTCTGGTTGTATCTTTTGAAAGAGGGTGTGCAATAGATGGTAGAAGAGCAAGGTAAAGAAAAGTCCTCCCACGGGGGTTGCAAGCCAGCAGATAAGTATGGTGAAGAGTTCGCCGTATTGCACCGGAGGGAGGTCCAAAAAGGTTGACCCAAAGATCTGAACGCCAAGGATGGCACCAACGACAGCCTGAGAGGTGCTGATAGGAAGCTTTAACAAGGTAAGAATAATGACTGCAATGGCTGCGCTGAGAGAGGTAATAAAGGCGATGTTTTGTCCCTGCCCTGAAAAAGTGCTGATGGTTTCCACTCCGGCTTGTCCCTGAAATAAGGCTCCGGCAAGAATGAAAATCGATGACAGCACAATTGCCGTAGTGTAGGGGACAACGCGCGATGCGACGGCTGTGCCGAAGATGTTTGCTGAGTCGTTAGCCCCCAGACCCCACCCCAGAAGTATGGAACTTGTCAATCGTATCATTACAGAACTCGTTTAATGTTCATTATATTTAATACTTCAGCCGTATCCTCACAGGCATCGGCAATCGTGCTTATTTTTTCTATGAGGCATGCAGACTCAAAGCGGAGCGGTACCTTATTAGGGTCTTCGTATATGTGGCTGATAATCGTAAATTCACTACTGTCACACTGTGTTTCTATGGCTCCGATATTTTCTATCTTTCTTTTGAGCTTGTCGCTATTGTTTTTTCCGAAGATATCAAGAAAGGCTGAGCAGGTCTCCTCGAAACAGGCGGTTTCCGCTTTCAAAAGCACCGTTATGGTATCGTGCAGAAAGGGGAGGGGAGAGAGGTTTCGGGAGATAATATATCGGAGTGTGTCTTCAGCAATATCAATGGTGTTGTCAAAGGTCTCCACAAGAAGGGTAATATCTTCCCGAGCATCGGGAAGTAAAAATCCTTTGTAGAGGGTGTCTTTTATTGCTGAAACAAAGGCGTCAGCTTTTCGCTCTAGGCGAATCAGTTCTTCTGTGTGGTAGTGAAATGTACTGGTTTTTCCGGCACTGATAAATTCATGCATGGCCGTGAGAAAGGCGCTGTGGCTTTGTTGGCAGGTCTCTACAAACTCGGTCATTGTGGTGAGAAAAGACCGATGCTTTTTTCCAAACATAACACCTCTGTCTTATTATGAAGAATGGCAAGACTTTACTGTATCATATATACGTAATTGTGTCCATGAATTTTTGTTTTTATTCTTTTTTATTAGGGGGGAACGTATTTTACTTTCTCCGGTATCTGTGAGGTAGTATGGCGTATTTAAAAGAGTTGTTTAATGAGAATTTTCTTGAGTATGCTTCGTACGTTGTGAAGGAGCGGGCTATTCCGCATATTAACGACGGTCTCAAGCCGGTTCAGCGAAGAATTATGCACTCTCTCATTGAAATGGATGACGGTAAATATAATAAGGTTGCCAATGTTGTCGGCAACAGTATGAAATACCACCCCCATGGAGATGCGGCGATCTATTCCGCCTTGGTTGTTTTGGCAAATAAGGGGTTGTTTATAGATCGACAGGGAAATTTTGGAAACACCCTCACGGGAGACCCGGCTTCAGCGGCTCGATATATTGAGTGTCGACCGGCGAAATTGACCTATGAAACCGTGTATAATCCGGAAATTACGGAGTATGAACTCTCCTATGATGGACGAAATAAAGAGCCGAAAACCTACCCGGCAAAGTTTCCCATAGCCCTTGTTCAGGGAGCTGAAGGGATCGCCGTGGGGATGGTTGCAAAGATACTTCCCCATAATTTTGCGGAGGTCCTTTCAGCCATGAAAGATGCCCTGTATGATCGTCCCTTTACGGTTGTCCCCGATTTTTATACCGGGGGATACATCGATGTATCAAAATATGATGAGGGACGCGGACGGGTATTGGTTCGGGCAAAAATTGAAGAGAGAAGTGCCAAGGATGTGGTTATTACGGAGATTCCCTACGGCACGACAACGGAAAGCCTTATTGCGTCCATAGAGTCTGCGGTTCGAAAGGATAAGGTAAAGGTCACCCGTGTCGATGATTATAGTACGGATCGGGCAGAGGTGCATCTTCGTGTTAAGCGAGGCTTTACCGCTGCTGAAGTGATTCAGTCTCTCTATGCATTTACCGATTGCGAAAAAAGTATTACGTCAAATATCCTCTTTATTCATGAAAATAAGCCGCGAGTTTTTACTGTATCCGAGGTTGTAGTGTTTGCAGCTCAGCAACTACGTGATGTGTTGCGCAAAGAGCTTGAGCTTGAACGACATAAGTTGCAGGAAAAGCTTCATAGAAGAAGTCTTGAGTTGATTTTTGTCAGTGAGCGTATTTATAAAAAAATTGAAAATAAGCGCAAGCAGGAAACCATTGTTGCTGCTGTGGTTGAAGGGCTTTTGCCCTTTAAAAAAGAGTTGTATCGTGATATTACTGAGCAGGATGTTGAGTATCTTCTTTCCATTCCAATTCGCCGTATTTCCGCCTATGATATACAGAAAGCCCGTAATGCCGTACGTTCCATGGAGGAGCGAATTGCGGAAATACGTCGACTTCTCTCTGATATGGTATCCTATGCAGCGCAGTGGATTGATACGATGCTTCAGCAGTATGGTGAGCGGTTCTCTCGTCAGACTACGATTGTTGATATGGATCCCACCAGTGCTCATGAGGCGGCTGTGCGAGATCGTGATTTGAAGTATAATGGTAATAAGGGCTATTTAGGGTATGATCTTGAAGATACGCCAACACGATTTAAGGTGTCTGTCTATGATCGTATTCTTGTCATAGATCGTGAAGGAACCTATCGTGTCATTGATGCGCCTGAAAAGATTTTTATTGGGTATCGTTTACGCTATATCGGTCTTGCCACAGAAGAGAATCTCGATGCTGTTATTTTTTCTCTTCTGTATCGACATACTCCTTCAGGAACCCTCTTTTTGAAGCGATGCAAAATTAAAAAATATATCCTGGATAAAAAATACTCCTTGCTTCCCGATGATTCCTGTGAGCTTTTGGAGTTACGTGACGAGAGTGAAGGCGGGTTTGTGGTGCGTCTTATTACCACGGGGCGAATGAAGAAAACACAGCTGGTTTGCCCATTTGAGAAGTATGCCGTAAAAGGGGTTGGTGCGAAGGGGTATAAAATTACGTCAAAGGAAGTGGATTCCGTACGGTACTACAAGGAGCGCGAGCAGGAAAACGACTCTTTACCTCTATTTGAACAGGAGTAGGGGGTACTACCTCTGATCTATGGGGACAAAGGGGCGTTCTCCCGGACCGGTGTATATTTGTCGCGGACGGTATATTCGGCCCTTGTTGTCGCAAAATTCTTTCCATTGAGCTATCCATCCGGGAAGGCGTCCCAAGGCAAACATTACCGTGAGCATGTTCGTGGGGATGCCAATGGCACGGTAGAGAATACCTGAGTAAAAATCGATATTTGGATAGAGTTTTCGTTCTTGAAAATATGGGTCCTTTAAGGCGGCATCTTCAAGGCGTCGTGCCGTATCGAGCAGAGGGTCTGTAATGTTTCGTTTTTGAAACAGTTCATCTAAAAGCTCTTTGGCAAGTCGTGCCCGAGGGTCATAATTTTTATACACGGCATGGCCAAACCCCATGAGACGGAAGGGGTTGCTCTTGTCCTTTGCCATATTGATATATTTTTGTATGTCATTATTGTCTTTTCGGATGCATTTAAACATCTCGATAACTGCTTGGTTTGCTCCGCCGTGGAGAGGCCCCCATAAGGCGCATATTCCAGCAGATATGGCCGCGTAGAGATTTGCTCGAGCGCTTCCAATAAGTTTGACTGCGCTTGTGGAGCAGTTTTGTCCATGATCGATATGTAGTATGAGGAGTTTATCAAGAATTTTTGTGTGGAGCGGGTCTATCTCATACTTGCGTACGGGAGATCCAAACATCATGTGTAGAAAGTTTTCACAATAGTAGAGGTCATATCGTGGGTAGACAATGGGCTGTCCTTTGGACTTTTTGTATGAAAAAGCGGCAATGGTTCTCACCTTGGAAATGAGGCGTGCTGCCGTAATATCAAAATTTGAGTCTTCTTGATTGAGGTCGGGATAAAAACTGGAGAGTGAGGTTACCATGGAGGCGAGAATTGCCATGGGATGAGAATCTGAGGGAAAGCCGGCAAAAAAGTGATGCATGTCTTCATGGACAAGGGAGTGTTCCGTGAGGTATTTGCTGAAGAGATCAAGCTCGTTTTTACTGGGGAGTGTTCCGTGTACCATAAGGTAGGCAACTTCCCGAAAGGAACAGTGTTTTACCAAGTCATGCAGGTTGTACCCACGCATTCGGAGCGTACCGTTTGCGCCGTCAATATAGGTGATATTGCTAAACCCAGCAGCGGTGTTGGAAAAACCAGAATCGTACGTATAGGCACCGGTCTCCCGATACAGTTTTGAAATATCAATCCCAAGTTGGTTTTCATTTCCATTAACCACCGGAAGATGTGTGGTTTTTCCGTGTATTGTTAGTTTTGCCGTGTCTCGTGTTTTCATTGTTTTCCTGTCTTGCTCTTCTCTATACTAAATTCTGAAACCATTTTGGCATGATAATAATATATTTTAGCACCGTTGAAAGTCAAAGTAAAATTGTCCCGAGGTATAAGTTATGTCCTTTAAAAATGATGCCCTGGCCTACCATTCAGAAGGGCGGCCTGGAAAAATTGAAGTTACCCTGTCCAAACCGTGCCACACACAACAGGATCTCTCCTATGCATATACTCCGGGGGTTGCAGAGCCGTGTCGGGAGATAGCCAAAGACCCTGCAGCGGCAGCAGCATATACGGCAAAAAGTAATCTCGTTGCTGTTATTACCGACGGGACTGCAGTACTTGGGTTAGGAAATATCGGTCCCTTAGCAAGCAAGCCTGTTATGGAGGGAAAGGGCGTACTTTTTAAACGATTTGCTGACGTGGATGTCTTTGATTTAGAGCTTGCAACAACCGATGCTGATGCCTTTATCCGAACGGTTGAAGCCCTGGAGCCAACCTTTGGCGGTATTAACCTTGAGGATATCGCAGCACCGGATTGTTTCTATATTGAAAATGAGTTAAAAAAACGTCTCAATATACCCGTATTTCATGATGATCAGCATGGAACTGCCGTTATCTCCGGGGCTGCGCTTCTCAATGCCTGTGAGATTCAGGGAAAATCCGTGTCAGATATTCAGGTTGTTTTTTCCGGAGCCGGGTCTGCGGCAGTTTCCTGTGCGCGACATTATATTCGTCTTGGAGTGACCCCAGAAAATATTCTTATGTGTGATAGTAAGGGGTTGATTTATAAAGGTCGTGCAGATATCTCGGGTACATATAAGGAAGAGTTTGCGCAATCGACACAGGCACGAAGTCTTGCCGATGCCCTTCAGGGAGCAGATCTATTTGCCGGGCTTTCTACGGGGGGGATTGTGTCGGGTGACATGGTTCGTACTATGAATGAACGTCCCATTATTTTTGCCATGGCAAATCCTGACCCCGAAATAACATATGAAGAAGCATGTGCCGCAGCACCCGACTGTATTATGGCTACGGGGCGTTCTGATTATCCCAACCAAGTAAATAATGTACTTGGGTTTCCCTTTATTTTTCGAGGAGCCCTTGATGTGGGAGCCTCTGCAATTAATGAAGAAATGAAGGTTGCCGCTACCATGGCTTTGGCAGATCTTGCAAAAACGGGGGATGTGCCTGAAATGGTACTGAACGCCTATGGATGCAGTTCTATGAAATTTGGTCGCGACTATATTATTCCAAAGCCCCTTGACCCACGGGTGCTCGTGGAAGAAAGTTATTATGTTGCTCGTGCTGCTGTTGACTCGGGGGTTGCGACCCGCACTATCGATGACTGGGATGCGTATCGTCGAAGCTTGGAAGATTTGGCAGAGGGTATTCAGTAGGATTTATTTTTGCGGGCGGTTTTTCAACCGTTTGAGACATTCCGCCCGCACTGCCTGCAGGGCTGCGATGCGATTCGTCTGATCTGCGTCCCCGACAATGCCGCGGCCAAGTTGGTCATTGTCAAACCTGATATAGAGCGCTTCCAGTTCGTCATCAAGATCCCGTAGGAGTTCCTCCGGGGCTTCCTCTAATCGTCGTGAATAGAATGAAAGTGCATCTTCTACAAGATGCGTGCCTTGAAAATTCCAGTTCATTTTCATAGGGGTACCTCCTGTTCTCTCCGTAAATATATCTTTTTAGAAAGAGGATGTCTTCTCTTTTTATCTATTTCTACACTATTCCTGTCTCTGGAACAAGGAGGATGTATGGTACGATCAATCGCCCTTTTTTTCTCACAATAGGTGTCGTGTTCATTGCATGTGCTGCGTCACAAGATCTTATTTCTCCCGGTGCATCAGCCCCGTCCTTTTCTCTCGAGAGCGATACGGGAGACACCCTGTCCCTTGAGGAGCTGCATGCTGATGGCTATCTTGTTATTGTATTTTACCCGGGTAATAACACGCCCGTTTGTACACGCCAGCTCTGTGAGCTTCGTGATTCCTACGAAGAGCTTTTGTCCCATAATGCCCAGGTGGTGGGAGTAAACAACGATTCCCGTGAAGCCCATGCGGAATTTCGTCGTGAAAACAACTACCCCTTTCCGCTCCTGCGCGATACGGATAATCGGGTTGCCCATGCGTATGGGACAGCTCGCCGCCGTGGAGTTCGTCGCTCTGTTGTGGTAATCGATGGCGAGGGAACCGTGGTATATGCGTGGCCTGGACGCCCTTCTGTTGAGGAGATTCTCGGAAAAATTACGGGGTAATTTATTCACCCTGCGCTATGCTGCGCAGGTATCTTTCATAGTAGTGGTAATAGCCGCGTCGTACTCCCGTTCCAGCGGTGTGAAGCAGGGCTGCGGTGAGATAGCGATGCAGGCTTTTGCCATCTGTTGGTCCGGTGTATTCTCGGTTTCCTTCAGCAATGCAAGCGATGGTAACGTCTATGGTGTCTGATCGTTGCGGTGATATTTTTCCCATGTCAAGACGGAGGACGGCATTCCAATTGCCATAGGTGGTTCGTTCTGTTGACCATGAAGGCGCATTAAAAGGGCGAAGGATATTATTTGTGGTTCCACTTTTGGCAAAATTTGAAAGAGGCTCTGATAGGCTGTAGGCTTTGGGGGAGTATGACGAAGTCGGCTCTTGCGGGTGGCGTGAAACTTCCTGCAGGGGGAGGTCTGCATGGGTTAAGTTGTCTGCGGGGGTGTTGATCAATCGCTTATGCAGTCCCAAAAGGGTTGGACGAAGGGAGTTTGTGGTTCGAAAGGGGTGGTACCGTACAGCCTGAGAATGTATGGGGTAGGAGGTGCCGTCGAGAGAAATTTCTTGAACAAAGAGGGATGGGTCTTCGGCGGGATTTTCTCGTAAGGTGTTATCATAGAGCATGTTGAATAAGTGCATCTGTTCCAGAAGAGACAACTCAATGGTTCCCAAAGCGGCAGAGTACAGGGAGTCATTGATATGGTCGACGGATACCCCGAGAATACGGCAGAGCTCTTTGTACAGGCGAATACCTGTGATCTCACGTCCTGCAAAGGTCTCACGAAGTGTTTCGTATTGATCAATGTTGTAAAGAAACTGTCCATGATTGAAATATTCTCTGTTGAGGGTGCTCTCTGGGGTAAACACTTCCGCCGAGAGGCGATAGGCACTTTCAACGCCAAGGATGTTGTTTGAGCGTGTGAGATGATTAAAAAGAAAGTCTTCTCCTCCTATTCGTTGTCCATAGTTGTGGACATCATAGGGGGGCGCGCCTTGTGCAACAGAATGGAATCTGAACCAACCTCCACGTTCTGTTGGGTAGAAAGTTCGATGCCACGGTAGATCTGGGTCATCAGCACATGTCGTATCGGACCACCGATCGTGGGGTTTAAATAATTCAAGGTCAAAGAGCAGGGCGTTGAGAATTGGCTTTGCCAAGGCAGATCCATTGGGGAGACGTCGTTTGAAAAGACTTGCGTTTTCTGAGCCGATTTGATCTCGTGAGTAGGTTGCAAGAAGCTCTCCTGTACGTGCATCCATCATGGCGTAGGCAAAAAACTGCCCATCTACTCGCACCGGGAGATGGGCGTAGTGGAACACGCTGCGGCGATACTGCGAGTCTCCCAGGGCACGGTATCGGATATTCGTAATTACGGTGTCTCCTGCAGTAAGGTGCGTGGCGGCGGGGCGGTCGTGCTCGGTAAAGAGGGAGTCTGTGGTAAGGATCGTTTTTGTATTGAGGGTGTCTTTCGGGGGCGTGGTGCGTGTAATATCTTCGCCAAAACTGCCAACCCGTGCACGGGTGACAATGGTTGTGTCACCACCAAAACCTCGGTTTCGTACCAATTGCTCCAGCGTTTTCTGTACCCCTCCATCAATGGTAAGGTCTATGGTGAGATTTCCCTGTCGTCGGATAAGAGAGGTTGGTTTGAGAAGATCAAAATTGTGGAGCTCCTCTTCAGCGTACCCTTCTTGGAGCAGGAATTTCTGCCAATACCTGTTTGCAAGATCAATGAGATGTGGATGGTCTGAATGAATGCGGCGGGGGCGTGAAAATGTCAGGTTCTCTATTTCCGCAAGAACCGTGTCTGCATAGGCGGGGCTCCACCCCAAATACTCGGCAATACGGGGCATGTCAATTCGGCATTGTGCAGCGATTCGTTCAGGGTAGTTCATACCCCACTTTACCATGCGCGATAGATACACGCTCTCAGCGTCTGTGAGCTCAGACACGGTTTTTCCCCAAAGCCCCTGGGAAATATCTGCAATACCAACAAGGCCGTATGAAGATGTCATACAGTGGTTTACATATACTTCAAGTATTTCTTCAGGCTCATATTTTTTTCGCAGTGCTGCCGCAAGGCGAAGCTCTTGAATTTTTCGATCCACCGAGCGTGCTACGTAGCGTTGCCCCTCTGAATCAAGGTGCGAGACAAACATTTTGGCTACTTGTTGTGTAAGGGTTGAGGTACCTCGGGGTTGGGAGAGTGAGAGGGTGGTGATGCTTTCTTGCAGCGCTACCACAATGGAGCGAACAAAACTATTGTATTCAAATCCATAGGGGTTACTAAAAAAGTGTTGGTCCTCTGCGGCAACAAGTGCCCCCACGAATGTTTCTGGCAGGGAGTCGTAGGGGGTACGCACGTGATCTGTTTGAATGATTGCAAGGGTGTCTTTGTGTCGGTCACGAATACAGATGCGATTAGAAAGGTCACTTATGCGATTGAGCCGCTCAACAACGCTAATCGAGGGGTAATCTTCAAGGGGAATTCCCGTTGCTCGTGTGAGAGATTGCGGTGTTGAGGTGCCGGTTATGCGTTGGAGTTCTTGTTCCATCTTGTCTTCGTAGGCAATGTGATGCCAGGCGGCACCGAAGTTGGTAGAAAGAAGTCCTTGCGCATCCATGGTAATGAGTTTTTCCGCCCAGCGGCGTGCATAGGCGTGTATCCAAATATGCCCTGTCCAGTATATGATAAGTGGTGAGAGTAGAAAGCCAACACAGAGAGCGCTTATGAGAGCAATTTTTGTATGTTTTTTCATCCGAGCCTATAGAAATCTGGATACTTTGAAACAATATAAACTATTTTTTGGCACATACGGAATAAACGAGGGATCACGGGTGCAAATAGTAGAATATTCAGAAGAGTTACAGATTGCGACACCTTCCCTTGTGAGTATCGGCAACTTTGATGGTGTGCACGTTGGGCATCGAATGTTGCTTGAACGGCTAGTTTCAAAGGCGCGACTCTTACGAACCTGCTCCATTGTTCTTACGTTTGAACCCCATACTCGTGAAGTTGTTCATGGTGAGAGGGTTCCTCGTCTGACTCTGCAGAGGGAAAAGGAATTGCTGTTGCGTTCCTTTGGAATTGATTATTGTATCACCATACCCTTCACAAAAAACATGGCATCTCTTAATAAAGAAGCTTTCATGAAGAATGTCTTGGTGAAGCAGCTCTCCTGCAAAGGTGTTGTCATGGGTGAGGATCATAGCTTCGGGAGAAAAAGGGATGATTTGGAAAATAATTATCCTATTCGGTGTGAAATGAATGATTTTTACACGGTAAAATTGAGGTTATACCGGGAGAATGATGTTGCTGCCAGCTCAACCTCCGTGAGAGAGTATGTCTCTTCGGGAGAGATAGAGTCGGCCTGTGATATGCTCGGACATCCTTATTTGCTCTGTGCTGTGCGAACCCGTGGTAAGCGTCTTGGAAGAGAGTTGGGCTACCCCACTCTGAATTTTCTTCCACCGCCTTCGCAAAAATTAGTTCCACCCCCGGGTGTGTATGCTGCAGCGCTTGAGTGCCATGGGGTTCTGTTGGAAGGGTGTCTCTATTTTGGGGACTGTCCGACCTTCGGTAATCGGGATGTTCATTTTGAGTTTTTCTCCCTTGATGAGTTGCCGCCCCGTATAGATCAGGAACGGGAGGTGCTTCTCTGGATACAGAAAGAAATTCGCCAGGAGCAGCGCTTCGATACTCCTGAGGAGTTGGTGGCTCAGATGGAAAAAGATGTAGAGAGTATACGGAACTATTTCAGGAAGGAATGGTAATGTCAATTACAACTGAAAAAAAAGCAGAGTTGATACGTGAGTTTGGCGCAGGTGAAGCTGATTCAGGTAATGCCTGTGTACAAGTGGCCATACTGACGGAGAGAATAAAAAATCTTACCGGGCATGTGAAGGCAAACAAAAAGGATCACGATACGCGGCGGAGTCTTATGATGCTTATCGGAAAGAGAAAGCGTTTGCTGAAATATCTTCGTGAGCGTGAAATCGAAACGTATCGAGAGCTTCTGAAGCGATTGAACCTAAAACGATAAGTTTTGCTTTGATACGAGTATATTTGTGAAGGCTGTCCGCATGGACAGCCTTTTTTGGATGTTTTTTACAGAGGCATCTCAGGATAATGTATTTTACTATCTGTAATTCCTATTTACCAAAGGCGGCACTGTGGAAGAGACCTTGTCATCCTCCCTTGAGGATTATTTAGAGACAATTCTGGAATTAGTGGAAGAAAATTCTGTTGCCCGTGTTAAGGATATCTCCGATCGACTGGGAGTAAAACGTTCCTCTGTGACCGTTGCCCTGCGAAATTTGTCTGAACGCGGACTGGTACATTATGCGCCCTATTCTGTAATCACTCTTACATCGAAGGGGGATGGAATTGCAAAATGTATTAGTTGTAAGCACACCTATCTTCGTCTTTTCTTTAAGGAACTTCTTGGTCTTGATGATGCCATGGCAGAAAAAATTGCCTGTCGTCTAGAGCACGGCTTTGATTCTTCTGCCTTTATTCGTTTTCGTGCCTTTATTGATATTGTGAAGGAGCGGTTTGACCTCACTGATCTACACGCAGAAATTGATACTGCAGCAGAAGGTAGTCTTGAGGATTGTCTTTGCGGTGGGGGTGCCCCCTTTGGCGAAGAGAGACCCCATCTTTGTGCTCTTGCAGATTGTCAAGAGGGGGATCGTGGTGTTGTGCGCTCTCTGTATCTTCAAGAAGGGGAGTTGAATATGCTGGCAGATATGGGGATTGTGGCGGAACGGCAGGTTCGTGTTATTACGAACGATCGCGCGGCGGGAAATATCACCGTAGCCGGGGTAGATACGAAATGTACCCTCGATTATGAAACGGCGCGTCATATTCTTCTTGCCATCCAGTAATGCGCCCTGTTTTTTCGGTTGTCATCCCCACGTATAATCGCTATGAGCAATGTGTACGGGCGCTCTCCTCTGTAATAGCCCAGGATTTTCCTTTCTGGGAGGTGATCCTTGTTGATGATGGGTCTACCATGGCTATTCCTGAAGCCTTTCGACGATTACTTTCGCAGCACTCCGAGAAAATTACCCTTCTCTCCTTTCCTGAGAATCGGGGCGTCTCCGCGGCACGAAATGCTGGTATTGCCCGTGCTCGTGGAGAGTGGGTCGCCTTTCTTGACAGTGATGATGTGTGGCATCGGGAAAAATTGACCCGGCAATATGAAAAATGTCAAAGCCAAGGGTATCTCATTCATCAAACACGAGAAATTTGGATTCGCCGTGGGGTGCGGGTAAACCCGCCCCGAAAATGTGAGAAATATGAGGGAGATCTCTTTGCGGACAGCTTAGAGCGGTGTATAGTTACCCCTTCATCCGTGGTAATTCATGGCTCTCTTTTTACTCGGTTTGGTCTGTTCAATGAGTCCTTTCCCGCCTGTGAGGACTACGATTTATGGATTCGAATGACAGCACAGCTTCCCGTTGGATTAGTGGATGCCTATCTTCTCACTCGATACGGCGGACACGCAGATCAGCTTTCCATAACCGTCCCGGTGCAAGACCGATACCGCGTCGAGGCTCTTCAGGCTCTGTTAGAAACAGGGGGGCTTTCTCTGTATCAACAAGAGCTGGTACGCAGGGTTCTACGGAAGAAAGCAGAAATTCTCCTTCTCGGTGCTCAGAAACGGGGCCTTCATGAGGAAGAACGCTACTATGCCGGAATTCTTACAGAAAAATAATCTCCTTTTATTGCAATTTTAGTACCGCCATTATACACTCTGTTTTTAGCTCATTTCATGGATGTAAAGTATGTCAATGACCTTTTTGGGACGACAACCTGTTTTTACTTCAGCCATGGAGACCTATGGGTATGAGTTGCTATACCGGTCAAATGAAATAAATCGTGCGGATTTTCATGACGGAAATCGTGCCACCTCAAGTGTCTTGGTAAACTCTTTTTTTGAATTCGGGTTGAAAAACATTGTCGGAGAGAGCCGTGCCTTTATCAATCTCCCTCGAGATTTTATTATTGGGACCTATGAGCTTCCCTTCGATCCTGAACAAATTGTGTTAGAAGTATTAGAGACGATCTCCTTTGACGATACCGTTGCTGAGGCCCTGCTTGCCCTTCGACGAAAAGGGTTTATTCTCTGTCTTGATGACTTTATACTTCCTGAATCAGGAGAAAATCCCTTTGTAGACTATGTCGATATTGTAAAGCTTGAACTGCCGGCATACTCACCTCCGCGCTTATTAAAAACTGCACACTACCTGCAAAGCAAGGGGGTAGAAATCCTTGCGGAAAAAGTTGAGACCCGTGAAGAGTTTGAGTTATGTCGCCGGGTGGGATGTGATTTTTTTCAAGGGTACTTTTTTTGTAAACCGAATATTTTGAAACAGGAGAAAATTCCTAAAAATAGATTTGCGATTATACGGCTTCTGAAACGTGTCCATGACCCCTTGGTTAGTTTTTCTGAGCTTGAGGAGTTGATTGCTCAGGATGTGACCCTGTCATATCGTATTCTCAAATATATTAACTCAGCCGTATTCTGTTTGCGTTCACGGGTAGAGTCAATTAAACGGGCATTGTCCTATATTGGCCTTGAGAAGTTAAAACAGTGGATTTATATTATGTCCATTGCGGATATTTCCAATGATCGCAGCATTATTCCCCTTATTGAGACCTCCATGATTCGTTCAAAAATGTGCGAGTTGATAGGCAATGCCGTTGGGGCTTCGCAGGGGAAAAATATTTTTGCCACGGTCGGACTTTTTTCTACCCTTGATGCGGTGGTTGGCATACCCCTACAGGATATTTTGGAGGAACTCCCCTTCTCTCAGGAAATAAACCGGGCCTTGCTTCATGCAGAGGGGCTTCCGGGGGAGATCTTGCATGTGACACGCACCTTGGAGTCGGGAAAACCACCCGAAGAGGGTTTTCAAAATATTTCATCTAAGCGCCTGGGAGAGTTGTATATTGACGCCATACAATGGGTCAATAAAAACATGAATGAGATATTTTCCTGAGATACGGGAGAGTTCACAAAGGGTGGCATTAAGCGATGAATCACGAAAGACGGGTGCTTGTTGTTGATGATGATTCCATATCCCGTATGGTCTTGCGGGAGGCGCTCTCCATTTCATATCGGGTAGATGCTGCCAGTGATATCTTTGAAGCTCTTGAGTATCTTGATACCTCTGAATATGCTGTTGTGGTGACGGATCTTGTCTTGCAAGGGCATACGGGTATTGATATTGCCAAGCAGATACGAAAAATGGGTCTTGACACAGAGGTTATTGTTGTCACGGGGCATGATTCCCTAGAAACGGTTCGTGAGGCCATTCATGTGGGGGTGAACTATTATCTGACCAAACCCTTGAATACATCGGAGCTGCGTTCTTTGGTAAAACAGTCGATCTATACCTATGAGTTTAATCGTCAGGCCGGTGAGATATTACAAAGCTCATGCGTTTCAGGAACTCCCGTCGTGGCAACGGCGCTGCAAAATGCCATGGATTATTACAACATTCAGCGACAACTGAGTAAGACGAGAAATGTTGAGGATGCCATAAGCGCTTTCTTCCATATGTTTACGTCTCAGCAGGGGTGTTCCTCTGCCATGGCGTATCTCACAGACGGAGAGGCATACTATCTCTATTTTTACGGGGGCTACTCCGAAGATGAGCTCTTTTCTTTTCTTGAAACGTCCCTTGACCAGGATCTCTTGCAGAGTGTTTCCTATCCACGGGGGCTCCCCCAGGATGATATCTGTTTTTATAAACTGGGCGGAACCAACCGGTCTGATATTACCTCCAGTGAAAAAATGATCTTTTCCCCTCTAACGGGGCTTGGGTCGTCCCTTGGTTTTATCGGTCTCTTTGGAGATGCAATTTCTCTTAACAGGCCAGTGGTTAATCGATTTTATACCTGTATCCCCATTATTACCCCGGTGATAAAACGTATCTATCTCGAGCAGAAAATAAATCATCAGGCGCAGACAGATACACTTACGGGAATTGCCAATCGTCGTATGCTTGAGCAGGCGTTTCATAGAGAAATTAAACGAGCCTTGCGCTATGGGACACCCATATCGGTGGTCATGATTGATCTGGATGACTTCAAACAGGTAAATGATACCCATGGGCATATTGTGGGGGATAGTATTCTCAAGGATTTTGTCCAGAAAGTAAATGGTATTATTCGTGGATCAGATCTATTTGCCCGCTATGGAGGAGAAGAGTTTACCTTAATTCTTCCTGAGACGGAGAAGGAGGGTGCTCTTCATCTTGCAGAGAAGGTGCGGAGCGAAATTGAGACAACCGGCTATGAAGAACATGCTCTATCGGTGCAGTATACCATAAGTCTTGGCGTAAGTTGCATCTCCGGTGTTGATAGAAACAGCCAGGCTGATGCTGTAGGTTCTGATACCTGCGGGAAGGTTGCAGAGACGGCAATACACCAAGCAGACCAAGCGTTATATCAAGCAAAAGAAATGGGGAAGAATCGAGCTGTCCTGTTTCAACAAGAGGCGACTTCTTGAGCGTTCATGTACATATTTTTACCGGGGACGATGTGCTGGGGATGAGTGCCGCTCGCGAACGGTTTTTGCAAGCTCTTTCAGAACAGAAGGAGGGATGGGAACATCGCGCGTTTGACGATACGCAGCATACCTTAGACGACTTTCTTGCCGATATGCAGTCTCCAACATTTTTGGATGGGTCTCGCCTGTTTCACTTTCGCCATGGTGAACAGTTCTCCCCAAGGGAGGTTCGCTTGCTTGGATTGGCCATGCAGGACCTTCCTGCAGATACGCGTGTGCTTATTGAATATGGCAAGGTTTCGAGCAAGGAGTTTCTCTCAGCTTTGAATCTTCCCAAAAAAACATATGAGCGTAAAAATTTCATAAAACCTCGTGATTACAAAATGGTAGAGTGGTTGCAGGGGCAAACAGATATGCTCTGGGAGCGCTCCATAGACCTCGATGGTGCTCGTCTCTTGGTAGAGCATTGTGACCATGATCTGGCGGCTATTTATCGGGAACTTCAGAAAATTGATACCTACCTTGCACCGGCTCAGCCGATACGCTTGGAGACGGTGCAGCTGATTTGCGGTACTTCCGTTGCGATAAAACCGGATGATCTCTGTGATGCCTTGGGGTTTCGAAAGTGGAATCAAGTGGAACAGGTGCTTCGTCATGTTGAAGATAGCAAAGGGTATTCTCTCATGTTCTTTTTGGTGAGTGTGGAGCGTCATTTTTGGAATCTCTATAAAATTCGAGCCTATTCTGAAACACATCGCGATCGAGCAAATCTGGTATTTCGCGGAACCTTTCATCAAAAAAATGATGCGGCGAAGGAGATCGCCTTTTCTACGGGGATATTACAGCCAGATCAGGAGAAACGTCTGTATCCTGCTGTAATAAAACGGGGGATTATCGGGCAGGCGGCAAAATACTCCCTTCGGGAGTTGCGTGGTATTCAGATTTCCCTGGCAGAATATGATCGTGGCTGTAAGGGTGGCCGGTTTCGCTTAGATTTGTCTTCTTTTACAGAGTTATGCAGCACTATTGTGGGAATGGAGAGACGGTGAATCGCTATTTTGCACGGGTTGAGTATGATGGAACAGAGTTTGCTGGGTGGCAGGTGCAGCCTGATCAACGAACGGTTCAAGGGAGTATTGAAAAAGCCCTGGCGGTGTATTTGCAAAGCCCTATTCGAGTGGTCGGCGCAGGACGAACCGATGCGGGTGTGCATGGACGGGGCCAGGCACTACATTTTGATACAGAACACACGCTCTCTTCAAAGAGCGCTCTTCGTGCTCTGAACTCCTTATTGCCCGATGATGTTGCTCTCTACGACCTTTCTCCTGTTACCTCTGATTTTCATGCGCGGTTTTCTGCCTGTTCGCGACGGTATCGATACTATCTTTCTACGGAAAAACACCCCCTTTCCCATCGTTTCTACAGCAGGGTCTCCTATCCCGTTGATTGGACACGTTTTTCAGAGGAACTCTCTTGTTTGCCCGGTGAACGTATTTTTACGTCCCTTTGTTCTTCACGGTGTTATACGGATAATCATCGGTGTAGGATTACAGAGGCAACCTTGACACAACTTGATGATACCCATTTTGTGGTGTCTCTTACAGCAGATCGTTTTCTCTATAACATGGTTCGAAATATCGTTGGCACCGTAATTGATATATCCCGAGGATATTTGGAGGAGGGTATTCTTGAGATTCTGGAAAAACGTGATAGGAGTGCTGCGGGAGTAACTGCGCCAGCACGGGGCCTTGTGCTGGAGTATGTTTCCTATGATACATAAGCAGGGCCTGTATAAATATGCCCTTTTAGTATTGCTCCTTATCTGCAGCATTTTACTTGGGGTTGTGGTGTCTCTTTTAGCAGGACAGCAGCCTATGGATACACAAGATTTTACCATGGCAGCTCAGAATGCTCGAAAGAGTGTTGTTGGTATTGAAGCGAAGGGTAAAGAGGTTGTCCGCTCGGGATACTACTATGATTTTTTTAGAAATCGCTTTTTCCGTCGTGACTACCGTGAGTTTGTAGAAGATTTTGAAAATATGGGGTCGGGAATGATTATCGACTCAACGGGGTATGTGTTAACCAGTTACCATGTTGTAGAGGCAGCCCGTGATCTTACGGTGAGTTTTTCCGATGGAAATCGGTATGCGGCTGAGGTTGTTGGGCTTGATTCGCTCAGTGATTTAGCGGTGGTTCGTATTGCTGATACCACTCGTCGGTTTCAGCCGGTGTCCTTTGCAGATTCCGATAGGTTGCGCGTGGGGCAGTGGGCCTTTGCCATGGGGAATCCCTTCCTTAATTTCTTTCGTAACTCAGACCCTACGGTGACTGCTGGGGTTGTCAGCGCTCTTCATCGTAATTTTCGGAGTTCATCAGGGGCAATTTATCAAAATATGATACAAACCGATGCTGCTATTAACCCCGGCAACTCCGGTGGGCCACTCATGGATCACAACGGACGGGTGATAGGGGTAAATGCCTTTATCTTTACGGGAAGTGAGGAATCTCCACAAGCAGGATCTATCGGTATTGGCTTTGCGATTCCTGCAAATCTTGCACAGCGTGTGGCCCAGGAGCTTATTACGCATCAAGAGCGACGTAAAGCCTATACGGGAATTGTTCTATACGACGTGCCTGCTCCGGGATTTTATCATGAGCCGGGGGTGTATGTGCAATATGCGGACCCTCTCGGGCCGGCAGCTGAAGCGGGTATTCGCATGGGTGATCGCATAACCGCGGTGAACAATCGCCGTATTCATGCTCCCCATGACTTGACGGGAATTCTTGTACCCTTTTTTCCCGGTGATACGATTTCTATTTCTGTTGTGCGGGAAGGGGAGCGACGAAACTTTCCTGTAGTATTAGGTACGCGCTGAGAAATTATATATTTTGTGTCGGTGTCCCTCTGAACATTATTACTATGAAGGTACAATATGGTACGATATCTCAAAGAACGAAAAATATCAACACTGCTCTTAGTTGTGTTTGTGGGGATTCTCCTTGGCAGTTTTCTCACTGAGCTGGTCTCTCTTCTTCCCGGAGGAGATCATAACGTGGTACGTAATATTTTTACCACGAGTATTCCCATTCGTTTTGGGAGTTTTGAAGACGGGGCATTTCAAGCTCGTTTAATTGATTTCGGAGCACTTCGATTTCAATTTGCCTTTGAATTAAAGATTAATCTTTTATCCATTGTTGGGTTAATCTCTTCTGTTTCAATTTTTAGTAAATACAAATAAGGACTGGAGGAGAGTCTATGGCCTTTTTTCATACCTCCGTTGAATCTGTCGTAACGCAGGTTGCTGCGGGTACAATTTCTGCTATGTCCTTAGTGGAAAAGTCTCTTAGTCGCATTGCAGAACAAAATCCGACAATTAACGCCATAACCACGGTTTGTGCAGAGCAGGCTCGGAGACGGGCTGAATATGTGGACTCTCTTTCTGAAAAAGAGAAGCAAGCATTGCCTTTGTGCGGTATTCCCGTGGCGGTAAAGGATAATATATGCACGAAGGATGTGCCAACGACCTGTTCTTCACGAATGCTTGCGGAGTACATTCCTCCCTATAATGCTCACGTTGTTGAGCGATTGGAAGCGGCCGGTGCAATTGTGGTGGGTAAGGCCTCCATGGATGAGTTTGCCATGGGATCAAGTAATGAGACTTCTTTTTTTGGCCCCGTGAAGAACCCGCGAAATACTGACGTGGTTCCCGGTGGGTCCAGCGGTGGAAGCGCTGCTGCTGTTGCTGCCGACATGGTACCCCTCGCTCTTGGTTCAGATACAGGGGGCTCTATTCGGCAACCCGCATCGCATTGCGGAGTGGTTGGGCTTAAGCCAACCTATGGACGGGTTTCTCGATACGGCCTTGTTGCCTTTGCATCCTCTTTTGACCAAATTGGCCCCTTGGCTCAGCGGGTGGAAGATGCATCCTTGTTGCTGTCGGTGATTGCCGGAGAAGATCGCCGTGACTCAACCAATGCTGCTCGGGCGTATAAGCATGAACGGCCCGAAACGAGGGGCGATTTTTCTAATGTGACTGTGGGGGTTCCCAAGGAGTATTTCTCCCATGAGGTATCGTCAGAGGTAGCCGCACGTATTGAGACGGTCATAGAGACGCTTCGGCATGGAGGAGCTCGTATTACCGAGGTGTCCCTTCCTAATGTTTCTCATGCAATTGCTGCGTATTATGTTCTTGCCACGGCTGAAGCATCTTCAAACCTTGCACGGTTTGATGGGGTGAAGTATGGGTTTCGGGCCGATGAATCGGGAGATTTGGCTCGTATGTACTGTGCAACGCGTCGAGAGGGTTTTGGTGAAGAGGTGCGTCGTCGTATTCTTTTGGGTACCTATGTGCTTAGTTCTGGATACTACGATGCCTATTATCTACAAGCTGCCAAGGTACGAACCTTAATTAAGCAGGATTTCTCCCGTGCCTTTGAGACCTGTGATCTCCTTTTATCTCCGGTAACGCCATCTCCTGCGTTTCCTGTGGGAGAAAAGATCAGTGATCCCTTAGAGATGTATTTGACGGATATTTTTACGGTTTCTGCAAATTTAGCCGGCATACCGGGCATTGCGATTCCTGCAGGCACAGCGGGAGAATTGCCCGTGGGTGCTCAGCTCATGGCTGCCGATTGGGATGAGAAGATGCTCTTGTCCGTTGGGGCTGCCTTGCACGATCCGAAAGCGTAGTATTCGGTGAAGCTTCTTGTTATCGGTATTTTTTGTGGGGTCTTGAGTGGGTGTGCTGTCATGGAGAGTACGGCGGTCCTGCCGTCCCACCGACCTTGTCCGGTTCCTGAGGAGGATACGTCTTCGAGACGTGAGAGCCCGCGTTATAGGGCGCGGCAACAGGATACGATCGATCATACTTCACACTCCACATCTCCCCGGAAAAGCTCTCGTCGCTTAGAACGGACCGCTCGATCGTATCTCGGGGTTCCGTATGAATTTGGGGGCACCACACGCCGAGGCATGGACTGTTCCGGTTTTGTCTATCGGGTATACACTGACCTTGGATATGATGTATCTCGCTTGAATTCCCAGGGGTGGTATGATCACGGTGGAAGGCGTGTATCCCGGAATAGTTTGCAAGTGGGAGATCTCTGTTTTTTTGGTCCCTCCCGCAGAATTAACCACGTTGGGTTTTATGTGGGGAATGATTCCTTTATTCATGCAAGTAGTTCCCGGGGGATTGTTATAACGTCCCTTGATGATCCATATTGGAGTGCTCGCTTTGTAGGGTGTCGTCGTATCACTCCGGAAAAATAAATTGGTTGTTCAAAATATTCACAAATGCATCGATTCTGCGTAGTATATTAAAAGAGAGTGTAAACAAGGAGAATAGATGTTTCGCGCTGTTTGTATGGTGCTTTGTATACTTATGGGTACGTCATGGGCATCCTTTTATGAAGTGGTTGAACAAGAGCCCGGACGCATTGTCCTTGATTTTACCTTTCCTGCTCCTGTGGCTGAAGAGGATACGGCGGGCGAACGTCGGGTGACGGTGCCGGGTTTGGCCCCTGCAGTAGTGGGAGCACAAGAGGTTCCATACCCAACAAAACAACTCCTCCTCGCTCTTCCACAGCGCAAAGACGTGCGTACTACCATCGAAGTACATGCGGAGCACACCCACGGAATTACGGGAAACTTTCAAGATGATACAGGATATGTCGAGTTACCCGCCAATACTCATCTAGGGCCCATACAGCCCTTGGAAGTTCGCGGGGTACAGCTGCAGCAAATTCACCTTTCGCCCCTTTCCCATGACGGAAGCAGGTTGGCCCCCCGTTCGATACATACGGCACGGTTGACCATAGAGTATCCTCCAGTCACAGAGGGGCAACGACTTCGACAGAGCGATTACACAGCAGCGCTTGAGCGATCTGTTCTTAATCCTGCTGAGTTGCGTAAGAGTGCACAGCCTCCACGAACGCTCTCTGCAGATGCCGCGTCCGCCTATGTGTCACGTTCTGCCACTGTGTTGCATTTTGACCATGCGGTGGAAGGTAATCTGCGCCATGAAGAGTCGGCCGTGGAAGATATTAACGGTGTATATCGTTTCACCGGAGCCGAGCTTGCTGAACTGGGGGAGGCTATACCCATACAGAGTATCACCGTTCGTGCCTCCAATAGAGATGTGTACTCTGCGGAAACTCCCGATTATGGCACTATTCCCCCCGGTCTTGTAGATGTTCCGGTGATCGTGCGTGATCATGGCAATACGGGGGTCCTTGACCCTGAGGATGAGGTTCTTATTCCTGCATCTGCTGTAAATTATTGGGTGTGGCAGGATAATGACTGGACAATGAACTATAGTGATTTTGATTATCGTCGGCATTACTGGATTAGTATTGATACGGGAACAGTGATGGAATCATACGAGCCATCCTCTGCGGAAAATTTTCCTGTGGAACAGACGGGACGGGTGTATCGGCGAATTCAACAGAGTAACGCCCTTGAGACGTTCGATTCAGATTATGCTACCACTACCTCCCGTCGGTGGAAATGGATTACCCTCAATCAGCGTAACAACAGTTTTCGTCAAAACCTTGCGGGACGAATCTTTTCTCCGGCGGAGGAGAGCTCCGTGGGGATTCGTTTTGGCTTTACTAATGTGGATGGCGCTCCGCGTTTCGGTCTCTCCTTTGGAGGACGTGAGCGATCTCCCCTTTCGTGGTCCGCAGGAAAAACCCCTTGGTATGAAGCCGAAAGGGTGGATGAAGCAGAATCTTTTGAGATTACCTTTCAAAGTGGCGGGCTTGGTGATCTCTGGTATTATGATCTCTTTTATGATCGGAGCCTCGATTTTTCCGGGGCAAGCACCGCTCTCACCTTTTATTCGCGTGACGCCTCTTCTCAGGATGGGCAGAATCTCGTGGAGTATCAATTGGAGAATCTCCCTGAAGAGTATACCCTTGTACTGCGGGAAAACAGTCGTCACGGTACAATGAAGTATGTGGGCAAACCAGATTCTGGCGGTACCTTTGCGTGGGCAGATACCCTTGGCATGGGGTTGAGTTATCATGTTATTCCGGAAAGCCAGTTTCTTCATACGTCTCTTCAACGGTGGGAACCTCCTGCCATAACATCCCCCTTTCTTATTCCAAGCCTTCACACCCATCGTGGCGAGTATGACTATCTCATTCTTACCACAGAATATTTCTTTTCGGCCGCAGAGGAGTTGGCAGAACTCAAATCCAGTCAAGGTATGCGGCCGGGCATTATTCTTGTAGAAGATGTGTTCCGTGAATTTGCCGGAGGAATGCGGTGCCTTTCTGCCATACGAAATGGTTTGCGAAGGGCCTTTGAAGATCTCGGAATGCCATCGTATCTGACACTTTTTGGCATGGGGCATTATGATTACAAGGGGTATCGTACAGACCTTGAAAACCATATACCTCCCTATATATCTCGTTCTTCCGGCTCTCCTGTCTTAGAAGAGTTTTTTGCCTATTTTCGACCGGGGGATGAACCGGCCCAAGCCATAACGGGGGGGAATATTCCTGCGTTGTTTGTTGGGCGAATTCCCGCAAATACCCGTGCTGAAGCACGGGCATATCTTGCAAAATTACGGACCATGGATGAGAAACCTCCCGAGCAGGATGATTTTCGTAATCGGGTTCTCTTTCTCAGTGATGATGATACACAGCGTGGAAGACCGGAAAATCTCCAGCATTGGCAGCGGAATAATGTTTTTATGAATACCCTCGTGGCGCAGGATCCTGCCTATGATCTCTTTGAAGTCAATTTGCTTGAATATCCCTTTAGTAGCGGTTGGACAAAACCAGGGGCACGAAGCCGGTTTCTTTCAGAGCTTAATCGGGGTACCATGATGGTTTCTTTTTTCGGTCATGGGTCGAATCGTTCTCTCACCGATGAAGGAGTTTTCGGGGTAAATGATATTTCCTTTCTTGAAAATCGTGATAACTACTTTCTGTTTGCGGCCTTTTCTTGTGCGGTCTCGTTTTTTGACAATCACGAACTTGATAATATCGGAACGCGCTTAGTACTTGCCGATGGCCGGGGAGCGATTGCCACCATTGGAAGTACCCGAGAATCGTGGGATGGAAGTAATGCAACCTTTGGAAGACGTTTCAGTTCAGAGTTTTTTACCCCCCAAAATGGTGAGGTCCCTACGGTTGGCATGGCCTTTGGCCAAGCCCGTCTTGGGGCAAATCGGGTGGAGCGCTATGCCCTTATGGGAGACCCGGCGTATCGTCCGCATCGGGCGCGTCCCACGAGGGAGCTGGAGATTACCACAGTGGATGGAGAACCAGCTCATTCAGCGGCAATTTTTGATCGCCTGACCCTTTCTGGAGAGCTCCCGCCAGAACTTGCCGGTGCTGAAAATGTACGGTACACCGTGGCAGTCCAAAACCCCATCCGCCATGATGTTGAACGGAAAGATCTTGAAAGTGCCCCCGCTGATGTGATGCGTACATATGATCTTCCGGGAGATATGGTATACCATAGTGGCGTGTTGGAATCTCAGGGGACAGCCCTTTCCCATACTATACAAATTCCTCGCTCCATTGCTCAAGTTGATTCGGGGGTTACCTTCCGAATGTATGCGTGGGCCAAGGACTCCCCCGATGCATTTGTGGCGTATACGGATACGCTTCCTGTTGAGGGGATTAATTATGATGAAATAGACACAACCGATACAGAAGGCCCCTCCATAGCCGTACGATTGCAGCCGAGTCGTGATCGGGAAGATTTGGACCAAGGTTTTATCAGCGAATTTGTTGACGCTCCGGGAAGAATCGAAGTTGATGGTTTTGTTGGAGATACCTCCTTTCCAATTATTAATGATCGTGTGGATACAACAATACAGAATTTTATCTCTTTAGAGATACTTCTCCGGGACACTTCCGGAATTGATCATTTTTATGACAAACCCGGTGAAGGAATTACTGTGGAAATTGATGGGGTGATGCCCTTACGCGTGGTGAATGAAGAGTTTGAGAGCCTTGCGGAAAGAGATCGAGCAGGGCGTATTACCCTCTTTGTTCCTCGAAGCTCTGTTCCTCGTACGGGGGAGTATACATTCACCGTGGCAGCTTCTGATATTTTGGGCAATCGGACACGGAAGCAGTATGTGTTAGATATTACCTCTCTTGAGGAAAGCCAGTATACCCTTGGCGAGGTGTTTGCCTTTCCTTCTCCGGCTCGCATGGGCGAGTATACACGTTTTTGGTTTAATGAGCCCGGACGCAATGTGGGGCGAACAGAGTTGAAAATTTTCACCTTGGATGGTCAGCTGGTGAAACGTGTTCCCGATGTGCGCCCTGGATATACGTGGGATCTTCGTGATGCACGAGGAACCCCCCTGTCTCCAAATGTCTACCTCTACCGTCTGTATGCAGAACGGGACACGCGTGCTCGAGCAGAACGGTTTCATCGCAGTGACGCCTCCCGTGAGGATATTACCAGTTCTATCAAGAAATTGATTATCTATCCTCCTCGATAAACATCAGGAGGGAGGGGAAATTTTCTCTCCCCCTTCTGCAGTATTTTCCCTGGTGTCTCCCAAAACTTCCTTTTTCTCGGTGTTTTTTCCATTGGCATGAATTATGCTCCAACAGTGATGAATACGTTCATCACAAAAGAGGTATATGAGTATGGAGCATGTGAAAAAACAACTTATCCAGGAAGCGCAAAAAAGTTTTTCTAATATTCGTCCTTGTAGCAGTAAGGGGAGTTTTCAAGACTGTTTTAGTGTTGAAGGTGATAGCCTTCTATTTTGGTTTAATACCCCGGATAATTCAACGCATATTATGACGGCAGATCTTGCGTGATAGTATCTTTTTCAAGAAGATTACATAAATTACACCTCTGTTTTAGACAAGGCTAACAAAATTCGGCCTCAATGTACTTTTTTCCTGTTTTTTACATAATACAACGTATATTATAGCAGAACATATAAGACGTGTGCTCAGCGGGGATCACTCCAAAAACAAAATCCCCGGTGTGAATAAATGCGGAGGCAGGAGCTCTCCGCATTTTTTTGTGGTTTTCCTTGTGTCCTATGGCTGCGGTTATCGTGAGGTGACCGGATGACCGTGAGAAGTCAGCTGAAGACAGAGGAGTATCCTCCGTGCTATCAATGCATGATCATTCCCTTCCTGACACGAGCAATCTGCTCAAATACCTGGTGGACCCAAAGCAGTGGCGAGTCGTCCATGCTCTGGGGGGCATACGAATGGGTGTGCAAGAGTTGCGGGAACCGCAGTTGTGTGGTATGGGAAGATCGAGGAAGTAATTCCTCACTCTCCGATGAAAATGCTTGCAAAGAGCTGGGTTTCATTTTACCATGTGTGAGAATATCTTTTTTTGCAGGGGTATACACACCATGAATGAGAAGTCTCGTATTGTACAGGAGCTTGCCTCTTTAGCTGCTTCCGGGGAGTTTCAGAGTTTTTACCAATCCGTTATTACGCAGTTGCCCCACACCCCGCCAGAGGTCGTTGAAGAAGTTGAGGTGGGCACGGTGCTTTCGCACTTTTCGGAAGATGAACAGCAGGCCATGCTTCGTGCCGTGGAGAATGTTTTTTCTGTACTGGTGCAATTTTATGGTTCTGAACACATTTCCGTGAAGGTTGCGGTGATTCGCCACATTGATACTCATCCCGACGCGGAGGCTCTTCCCCTATTTCAAGATCTTCTTGGAGATGATACAGAGTGTGATATTCTTATTACAAAGAAAATTGCGTCACGCAAAAGTGTAGATGCTTTTTCTACGCTTCTTGATATCACGGGAAGTCCTAATGTATACGTACGTGATTTTGCGAAAACTCAGGTAAAAAGCACAATGAAAAAGGAGTATCATTCCTTGGTCAGTGCGCGTATAGAAGAACAGAAACATCGCCCCAATCAAGTTATTCCGCTCTTGGATATTGTTTCTGATTTAGGCATCGTTGACGCTGAGAAAACCGTAAGACGTATTGTACAAAGCGGGATTAAAAATCCGAATGTACGAGCCCTTGCTTATAAGTCATTAATTCGTCTCTCTCGGACGATGCATCATGGACTCATCCTTGATGGACTCTTTGATATTAGCGATGATGTTGCCTTTGCGGTTGCCCAAGGGGTTGAAGAGATTGACCATACACTCGTGACCGGGGTGGCAAATATGATATTGAGTTCTGTGTACTCTCCCCGTCGCCTTGCGGAAGTGCTTGTGTTTACAGATCAGTTGGAGTTCGTTGAGCGTCTTTATGAACATGCGTGCTTTCAAGAAGCCCTCAGTGACATTCTCTCATACCAGGGGATGGAACAGTATCGGGAGAAGTATGAGGCTCGTTTGAATACAACCTTTCCCGTATGCACAAAACGTATTACCCATCGCAAATTGGCATGGGCGATAGATGACGAGCCTTTTATCCGCAAGCGGTATCTTCGTATGGGGGTTGGTCAGGGAATTCCCTTGCGGGTTTTTGAAGAACCGGAAAAGGCCTTGGATGCTTTGCAGGATGTTCGTCCCGATATTATTTTTGTAGATATGAATATGCCCACCATGAATGGTGTAGAGTTTACACGAAAGGTGCGGAATATTGTCCATGACGGAGAAATTCCCGTCGTGTTAGTGACGACCCAGGATGATGTGCTTGAGGATACCATGGTTCAGGATAATCTTTTTCATACAATCATACAAAAACCTTTTGATGATGAAGAATTGCGTGACATACTCCGCCAAACGGGCACATCATCAATGACAGTAACAGGTAGGTAATATGGAAGCAGAATCAATTTACATTACAGAGGATATCGTTTCTTCCACCGTGGGTAATCTCCACGATGAGATTAGCGATATTATTGCGGATGGTGTAGAAAAAATTGTTTTAAATATGGAGGCTGTTGATATAATCGATTCCACAGGAATTGGGTTTATTATTAAAATACAAAACAGTTTGAAAAAGAATGGCGGAAGCCTTACCCTGGAGAATGTCAATTCGGACATTGTCAGAATGTTTAAGGTGATGCGCCTTGATAAACACATTCGGATTGTGTAAACCTCCATGACTTTGGTGAGTGATGTAGAGGAGTTTCTACAAAGTACCGATGATAAGTTAGGGCGCATTCACGACCTTCTTTCGCAGCTGGAACACTGGATCGCGCAGTATCCCCATCGAGACCACTCCTGCCTTATCGAAGAGTTGTTTCGTGAGTTCCATAATATTAAAAGCATGGCCGCATTTTCAGGGTATCCTGAGATTGAAGAGATCTCACACTCCCTTGAAACCTTATTGGGGTTAGATAGAACGGGGCAGATATCTCTGAAAGAGCGGGAAATTGATCTTCTCTGTGAAGGGGTTTCCATAATGAGATCAATCCTCGATGATGAGGAGAGTATTGCCACATCCATCAAAACGTATCTGCATATCGTTGATGGATATGCTCATACCTCCACAGCCGGACTTATCACCATACCTCTTCCGCCGGACAATCGTAAAGAGTGGGTTTTATCGCGGGCTCTGTTCCGTCGTGCTCCTGAATTAGAGAAAAAAGCGGCAGAATACTATCTGCTTATGTACGATATGGTGCGAGATGTGCAGGAAAAAGGACTCTACCCCCACCGTCTCATAGAAGAGATTGCCGCCCTGTGTCATATTTTACATAGTGAGTTGGAAACCGAAGCCGTGGGTGATCTTACTGATGCGGGATTCTCCATGAGGCTCTATCTATTGTGCAGGACCTCCCTGCATCGTTCTATTCTTATGGAAGCACTTGATCTTACAGATGGGATGCTTCAAAAAATATCCACACCTTCAAATATATGAGAGTTATTGTATGAATCAAAAAGTCCTCGTTGTGGATGATCTACCGGTAAATACCCGTGTCTTGAGCTCAATTCTGCAAACCAATGGGTATGATGTTCAAGCGGCACACTCTGGGAAAGAAGCCGTAGAGTATGCTCAGAACAACACGTTCCACTGCATCCTTCTTGATATTGTCATGCCTGGAATGGATGGATTTGAGGTTATTCGCCGCTTAAAGGCCATTCCTGAGACTGCGGAAATCCCCGTCATCTTTATTACAGGTAAAGAGGGTGCTGAGTCTTTGGCTAAGGGCTTTGAACTGGGTGCCGTTGATTATATCACCAAACCCTTTAATAAGATAGAGGTGCTTGCTCGCTTGAAAGCGCATATTCGACTCTACTCTACTTTACAATCCCTGGTTAATTCACAGGCAGATATTCTTACACAGATCCATGATGCACAAAATTCACTCTTAAAACAACCAGAAGATCTTGAAAGCGCCTGCTTTGCCGTTCTCTATGAGTCTCTTCACGCCGCAGGGGGAGACATTTACGATATTATACAAATTAATGATACCATGTACGGGTATTTTGTGGGGGACTTTGCCGGGCATAAAATTTCAACGGGGTTTCTTACTTCCTCGGTAAAGGCGCTTCTTCACCAGAATTGCAATGCCTACACCTCTCCTGTGGAGAGCATGCGCATGATTAACTCTGTCTTGGTGAAGCTGATGAACAGCGGCCAGTATATGACTGGATGTTATGCCTTGCTCGATAGGCTAAAATATAAACTGACCGTGGTAAGCATGGGGCATCCTCCGCTCATATTCATTCCCCGCTACGGAAATGTCCGCGAGATTGGAAAAGGAGGAGATATCCTGGGGGTGTTTGATCAAGCAGTTTTCCGGAAAATTACCATTGATATGTATCCGGGAGATCGTGTATTGCTCTACACGGATGGCTTGATTGAGGGGGAGCGAGTGTGGAGCGCGGAAATTCCCGAACTCGTATCTACGGTGCGAGCTCTTCGTACAATAGAGGACCGTGATACCTTTATTTCTCGTTTGTATGAAGCGACACAAGAGCAGCGTGGCGAAGTGGATGATGATGTGATGGTGCTGCTTGCGGACTTTCCCGGTACGCCACCAGATATGGATCGCTCAGAAGAGAATGGAGATATACACTACCGTTTCAGTGGGCTACGACGGTTTATCGATCCCATTATTGAGGCCTTGATAGCTGATACGTGCGAAATTGTTCCTGCGGGACACCAGTATGGGTTAAAACTTGTGTTGTATGAAGCATTGGGTAATGCGGTTATTCATGGTGCTCGGGAGCAGGCTGAGAAAGATATTACCGTACGCCTTTCCATGAATGAAAAGAAGATTGAGGTTGAAATTGCTGACGGCGGGAGAGGCTTTGATTGGCAGGAGTATTGTGATGGCTTGCGTGATAGTTTTCATGATGAATACGACATGCCCCATCTGCAACTTTCCGGACGGGGCATAAAAACGTTTTGGGATTATGGGTACGACTTTACCTACAACGATCAAGGCAATACCGTAACCCTATGGAAGAGCTTTTCTTCCTAGGGTTATACGTCAAACTCATCTGACATGTCTATTTCCGTTGTTTCCCCACCGGCTTTCATATCTTCAATCAAGTCTTCCCGACCGATATTTTTAAGATGGCGAACCCGTCGATACTCGCTGCGATGTTTTGTGCAATATTTAGGGTATACGTACTGTCGTGGAAATATCTTAATCTCAAATTTTTCATTGCATCCATGGAGAGCACAAGTTGACTCCATGGTCATGACTTCTGTATATGAATGTTTGATTGTTTGATTTTTCTTGTTAATATCTTCCGGGGCGGTACGCTTACGAATACGATATTTGTCTTTCCTGTGTTCTTCGCAATATTTTGAAATATGAATCCCGAAAAAAAGCTTGCCGCATACGTTGCCATCTTTATCTACGTATTGACATCGTTTCTCTCGACGCTTCTGTTTCCGTCTGTTTTTTGGTAACTGCATACATTCACCTCTGTAAGAAAAGTACACCTTAATATAACAAAAAAAGAGTGTTTTCCGACAGGTAAATAATCAGAGGTGCTCTGCAAGATCTACGGAATAAACAGCCCCACAGGCTTTTCGAACTCGGAGAAAGAATTGTTGTTGGTTTTCGCAATGGTAACTTTTTTGTAAACTATTCATCTATTCGTGCAAGTAACCGACGAATATTCTCTGCATACACTGTTGCCGGGTATCGCGACAGGGTGTACTGAAGTTGTTCCTTGGCTTTTGCGGTCTCTGAGAGTGCAAGATAGCACTGGGCAATACGAAAGGATGCCGCATCTCGTTTTGACGACTGGGGGGTTTTCTCCACTTGGGTATACAGTGTAAGGGCCGTGTCGTAGCGCTTCAGCTGTCGGTGCGATTCCGCCTTCCAATAGAGTGCATCAGCCAAAAAGGAACTTTCGGGATATTTCTCCATAAAAATGTTCATTGTCTTGATCGTTTCTTCAAAAAAACCGGAACGATATTGATCAAGACCTCTACTGTAAAGGGGATATTCGTCACCTCCCAATATCGCCTGTAGAACTTCGGAGGTGGTAAATCCATCAGGACGTTTGGGTGATTCTTTTTTGGAGTGTACCTGTGGAAGAACGCGGATTGCCTGCACTTGTGAATATAGATCGCGATAGGCTTGAATAAGAAGGGTTAGGCGAAGGCTCAATTCTTCAAGCTGTACCGGAGAGAGTTCGTCCTGCTGTATACGAAGTTGATCAAGGGCCTCTTCATGTGTATGAAGGCGTGTTTCTAGCTGACGTATATGGTCTTCTTGCAACTGTACTTTCTCAGTAAGAGCACGGGTTGCTTTCTTTTGTTCTTCCAGAGAATAAGAGTGGTTTTGTTTGTCTCTGTGCAGGGATTCGTGCCGCCCGCATGCAAAGAGAAAGAGACAGATGAGTACGACATATTTCATAGGACCTCCACTTATAGAGAAAGTATAGAATAGGAATTATGGTATGGCAACCCTTATGGTAGAATTATGGGAATTCCTTCCTGAATAATACACTCTACACCATTACTGCTTCGTATTGTGTCGGCCAGGGGTGTTTTTGTGAGCGGGTCGAGTCGTATTCCTGTGATGTCTGCCTGAAACCCTGGGGCAAGTTGTCCAAGAGTGGAGGCGCAACGGACAGCCTTTGCTGCATTTTGGGTAATCATTTGTAAGAGCGTTTGGGGAGACAGCCCCTCGTGGCATTGCGCAATGCAGTGGAGCTCATCGAGAATATTTATTGTGGGTGAAAAAGCCGAATTACCAGTGCCTATGGTAAGGTTTATTCCATGTTTGAGAGCTGTTTCTATGGGGAATGCCGGAGCGTCAAACCGTTCTGCAAGGCGTGGTAGAAGCACTAAGGTGGTTTGCAAAGCCCGCAGGGAACCCAGTTCTGTACTGCTGAAGTAGTTTGGGTTTATGAGCATGGCTGAGCGGGGGATAAGGGCATTGCGAATGGCATAGGTGGCAGGGCTCTCCTTTTTCCCTCTAATTTTCCAGAGGCCAGCGCGAGAAAGATGGTCAAAATATGGCCCGCCCTGTTCTGTGAAAGCACCAAACTCTTCCGCCGTTTCACCAATGTAATGAACTAAGGGAATGTGCTGGGTTCGTACGCTGCGGATAATTGCTTTTATATGGGAAAGAGCGTGGCTATGCAGTTTGCCCGGTGTTATCCCAAAATAGTGCTTTCCTGTAAGGGTGTGAATGTAGCGGGTGATCTCCTCTTCAGAGAGGAACCTACGATGTGCCATATTCTTGATATGGAAAAATCGGTGGGGAAGAGTATCGTAATCATCAGGGCAGGTCTTTTTTAACAGTTGTATGGAGGTGGTGATGCCGTTTGAGAGAGACTCTTGTACGGCAAGGCGGGTTGCGCGTTGTCGTTGGTGGTGTGTAATCTCTTGACTCATGGCAGCAAGCCGGCTCTGAAATTCTGTAAAGGTACCCTCAAAGCGTGATTCTCGGTGGCGTAGCGACGCATCCTCAAAGGTTGTATATGCATTAATCATTCCCGGAATAAGAATCATATTACCAAGATTTTCAATGGCATCACCGGATTGACGAATGCCCGTACGGGGGCCAACATGGGTAATACGGTCGTTCACCACACGGAGTGCACCATGTGATATGAGTGTATCTCCCGTAAAAATCCATCGAGCAAAGTAGACAGTTCCTGTATTCATATCCCTATTCCTAAAGAAAGCTCTTGGCTAATGGCCAAAATATGTTTTATCCGCCAAGGAAAGCCCCATGTGGTGCATAGGCAAATATATTTTACGATACGGGGAGAATAGATGATACAACTTAAGAATATTGAAAAGCAGTTTGGTGATAAAGTCATATATGGTGGCGCGAATCTCACTCTCACGGAGTCTGAGAAATATGCCTTGGTGGGACGAAATGGCGCAGGAAAATCTCTTCTGTTTCGTATGCTCACCGGTCATGAAGAGCTGGATAGGGGAACCTTGTCCATACCGCCTAATCTTCGCATGGGGTATCTTCCGCAGGAAGTAGAAGAGTATGATCGGGAGAAAACTCCCTTGGAAATTACCATGGAGCCCTATGCAGCCTACCTTGCCGATGAGGATGTTTTTTCACAAATCGAATCAGAGGGTGGGGCAGAAAATTTAGAGCGGGTCTCACAGTATATTGAGAATATGGAGCGCTTTGATTTATACTCTTTAGAGTCTCGTGCCGCAGCTATTCTTGCAGGGCTTGGCCTCACTGATGAACAAATTAAGAATCCCTTGGAAGAGCTTTCCGGTGGGTTTCGTATGCGTGTCTTTTTGGCCCGGCTCTTGCTTACAGACCCTGATTTTATCCTGCTTGATGAACCTACCAATCACTTGGATATGGACTCTCTTATCTGGCTTGAGCGGTTTTTACGGGGCTTCTCCGGTGGGTTTCTTATCATTAGTCATGATATTGCCTTTCTCAACCGTGTGTGTCGGGTTACTGTGGAAGTGTATCATAAGACCTTTCTTAGTCATAAGGGAAGTGTGACGGAGTATTATGCGTGGAAGGCTGAACAGCAACGGCTTTCAGAGAAACGTGCAGAGAATGTACAGCAAAAAATGGAACAGCTTGAACGATTTATTACCCGGTTTAAGAGTAAGGCCACCAAGGCACGGCAGGCACAGGCTAAGATGAAGCAGCTTGAACGACTACAGGAAGAGCTTCCCGAAGAGGTTGTGCAGGAGAAAAGGCTTTCTTTCCGTCTGCCCTCACCCGATGACTGCGGTACGGTGCCTATAAAGCTCAATAATCTTTCTGCAGGATATGATACCACCACAGTTCTTGATTCGGTAAATATTACCGTTGGGCGGGGTGAAAAGATTGCTGTTATTGGACCGAATGGAGCCGGTAAGTCAACATTTCTTAAGGTGTGCAGTGGAGAGTTGCCGCCACAGAAAGGAGAGGTTGCGTACAGTTCTAAAGCGCGTATTTCTCTTTTTAATCAATATCGGGTACAAGAGCTAAACCCGGCCCTTTCTGTGTATGAGAGTGTGGTGGCTCATACGGGCGAGAACCGCCCGCAAGAGATTCGTACGCTCTTGGGTACATTCCTTTTTTCCGGGGCGGAGGTGGATACGCCGGTATCTGTACTCTCCGGAGGTGAAAAATCCCGTCTCTCCCTCCTTCTTCTTTTGGCGAAGCCGGGAAATGTTCTTCTCCTTGATGAACCAACAAACCATCTTGATATTCAAGGAATTGAATCTTTAGCAACGGCGTTGCACGAGTACACAGGAACGGTGGTTCTTGTATCCCACAACGAGTATTTAATTGAAGCGGTGGCCGACAGAATTATCGAGGTTCGTCCGGGGGTTGTACGTGATTATCCGGGAAATTTACACGATTATCGCTATTTTGTAGAGACGACCCACAAAACAGATACCTCTCAGAAAAAGCAGGGGGGAGCATCGTCTCATTCTTCTGAAAACAATTCGAAGCAACGGAGACGAGAACTCTATGAAGAGCGAAAACGTTTGAAGGGCATCATTGATCGCACAGAGCGGAGTATTTCCGAACTGGAGGCGCAGATAGAGGAAATTAATACAATTCTCTATGCAGATGAGAATAGTCACGCCCACACCCTTCTTGCGGAAAAGCAAGGTGAGAAGTTACGGGTGGAGGAGAATCTTGCACAGGAGATGGATCAGTGGGAGAATGCTCAGGAGATGTTTGCTGAAATAGAGGATGCTCTGGGCCAATAAAAAAGGCTTCCTGTAGCAACAGAAAGCCTCTGTGATTGATTCGTCGTATCCCCTACATAGATTTGAGGCATTTGGTGCATATCTTTACGGTGCGTCGTTCACCTGCTACATCCACCTTTTTATTATGCAAATTGGGTTTAAACTGACGTTTATTCACATTGTGAGCGTGAGAAACGCTATTTCCTGATACGGGAGCTTTCCCACAATAATGACAAACTTTCGACATGGTAGTATCCTCCGGGTTTTTATTCCTGCCTAAAATATATAAGGGGGGATGGCGAAAACAATATTTATTTATTGCTAACTTTCATTTCTCCTCGGACAATGCGGAATATTTTTCCTGTGGCTTCACTCTTCACTTTATGTACTTCTCGGTAGAGGCGCACCATGGTTCCCGAATGTATTGTACCGGCAATAGTGACATACCCTGATTGATCAAAGTCTTTCTCCAGTTCTTCTTCAATAAGAAGCAGGTTTTTCCGAATGAGATTGAGTTTTTTTTCTATAGATTTTAGTTGATTTGCCTCATTGACAACTTGCTGTTTTACTTTCGGCGAGAGGGCGTCAGAGCCAACCTTGGAGATAAGTTTCTTTTTGTTTTTAATATCCCGCATAAGGGGCATCTGCTGTTTTTCAAGAAGGGAGAGAGCCTCCGTAAGTTGCTGTCGTTTATTTTGAAGTTCGCGTCGCTGTTTGTCATCAACGATAAGCTCTGTTTTTGTATTGTCTTTATTACCTGAATGGCCTATTTCTATTGATTGTTCTGCTTCAACCATGCCACCAATAACTTTGGCGTTTGTTTCTGCCTGGAAATTCTTACAGTAACAGGAGCAGTGCAGAAGGGAGTTTTCCACATTTATCAGCCCTTCAGTTTCTAAGGTGCAGTTTTGCGCAAAGTTGACATTGACTCGTTTGGGAGAGTATATGTATGCCGTATCCTTTCCGATGATGCCCTGTTCAATTTGAACGGACCCTTCTTTTGATTTGATGGTTGCCGCCTCCACATCTCCATGAATCAAGACATCGTCCCCTCCTTCTACGGTAAATCCTGGTCGCACGCTTCCGTTGATAATAATTCGTCCCGGAAAGCTAATATTGCCTACTTCAAAATCAACATCACCGGGTATTTCGAGATAGTCTTTGAGAACCAGAAGATCCTTGTCTTTTGACAATACGCCATTTTTTTCAGCAATTAATTGCGTACCGTCCTTGGAGACGCTGATGTTTTCTGAGGGGTTAAGCACGTAGGGTTTGCCCGGTGTAGGAGGAATCTCTTCTCCTGTTACTGCTTTTCCGGGAGTTCCTTCGGTGGGGGGGATTTGCTCCGCAATTATATCCCCTCTGCTTAACTGCGTAATACTTTTAACTTCACGAAAGTCGACACTTCCATCATCCTTTACGCTGGGAGTGAGATCTTTGCTCAGGGAGACCTTGTACTCTATACCGCCATTTTTGCCGGGGATGGGTTCTGTTCCCATGGCAACGGGGACGTTCTCTTCGATGAGCTCTTCTTCTACAATTTTTTCCAAGGCGGCCTCATCAATTCCAAAAACCACCCCTTCTTTTTGAGTTTATACCGAAGTACATCCACGGTAAGGGGGAAGTCTTCATCAAGGTATTCTCGTTTCACCATGAGGGTTGCTCGAAGTGCTTTTATCTTTGTAATAAGATAGGAATCATATTCTTCTTGGTAATACACAAAGATGGGACCAATTGGTTCAAAGGCATTACTTTCTTTCTCGATAACCGACTTAATGGTTGGTAGGTCTGCATTAACCACCCGGTTTTCTGTAAGTATGTTTTGTATGCCCTTGAAGATGGTTGCCTTATCTTGAGTTGGGTCGATCTTTATCTCTACGGAAGGACCGTGTTCCCGAACAGCAACTAATGGTTCAAGTATATGTTTTTTTACACTCATATTCCCGCCGTATGTCAATGACAAGGATGCACACTTTTGCACCCCTTACTAATATAATCATACGGTATAACGCGTGAAGGTGCAACTTTTTTTGCAAAGTTTTATATTAAGGCAAATATGTAATAAGGAGTAGAGATGATACCTCTTCGAGTTGAGATAGAGCAAGTGTTACAATCTGCCTTTGGTCGCCTTGGGTATGATGCGGCGTATGCACGAACAGTGCGATCAAATCGTCCTGATTTATGTCAATTTCAATGTAATGGTGCTTTGGCCATGGCTAAGAAGGTTGGAAAAGCACCGCGGGAGATTGCCGGTGATATCGTGGCACTGCTTGTGGATGACACTCGGTTTTCCCGTGTTGAAATTGCGGGGCCGGGGTTTATCAATATGACCCTCTCCGATACCTATTTGGCTTCATATGGTTCACAGAGTGCACATGAAGAGCCCACGTGGGACAGTACCGGCAAAACCGTTGTGGTCGATTTTGCCGGTCCTAATGTGGCAAAACCCATGCATGTGGGACATTTGCGATCCGCCATTATTGGCGATTCTCTGCAACGGCTCTTTCGAACAGTGGGGTATAATGTAATCAGTGATAATCATCTCGGTGACTGGGGTACACAAATGGGCATGCTGATTACGGAGTTGCAGCGTCGTATGCCCGAGCTTCCCTATTTCGATTCGTTGCAAACAGAAGGGTTTCCAGAAACTCCTCCCTTGACAATTCATGAGCTTGAGACAATGTATCCCGAAGCCAGTAAAGCGTGCAAAGAAGACCCAGAACGGATGAAAGAGGCCGTGGAAGCAACGGATGAACTCCAAAGAGGCCGTCCGGGGTATCTTGCATTATGGAAGCATTTTGTGGCTCTTTCGACGGAAACCTTACACCGGGACTTTTCTCGCCTGGGAGTACATTTTGATCACTGGCTTGGAGAGAGTTTTTACATGGATCGTATGGGGCGTGTTGTAGAAGAATTGACCCGTGATGGCTTTGTGTATGAGAGCCAGGGGGCGCAGGTTATGGACGTGTCACGTCCTGATGATTCTAAGGAAATTCCGCCGGTTATGCTCGAAAAATCCGGTGGTGGGTTTCTCTATGCAACCTCCGATATCGCAACCATTGAGTATCGCATGAAGGAGTTTTCTCCGGCCCGGATCTGTTATGTCGTAGACAAGCGGCAGGCCCTTCACTTTGAACAGGTTTTTCGTGCAGTGCGTATGGCAGAGATTGTTTCCCATACGGTTTCCTTGGAGCATGTTGGTTTTGGAACGGTAAATGGCAAAGATGGGAAGCCCTTTAAAACCCGTGAAGGCGGTGTTATGAAGCTTGCCGAATTGATGGATTTGGTTATCAATCGTGCCGCAGAACGTATGGAGGAGTCGGGGATTGGCAGAGATGCTTCCGAAGAAGAGAAGAACGAGATTGCTCGTATGGTTGGTATTGCAGCTTTGAAATTTGCCGATCTTTCAAACCACCGTCTCTCTGATTATGTTTTTGATATTGACAAGTTTAGCCGCTTTGAAGGTAAAACCGGCCCTTATATTCTCTATTCCGCAGTACGAATAAAGTCAATTCTCCGCAAGGTTCAAGCTGCGGGGTTTTCCTCTGGCGAGATTCTCCCCTTTCGTCACGACTCAGAACGGGATCTCCTGCTTGAATTAGGGCGTCTTGGTGATGTCTATGAAAAAGCTGCCGAAGATTGTGCGCCTAATTATTTGTGCGATTATGTGTATGACCTTTCACAGGTTTTTAACCGGTTTTATCGTGATTGTCATATTATGAAAGAAGCAGACACGGCGCTGAGGGGGAGTTGGATTAGCCTTTGTCAATGGACGCTTAAAACCGTGGAAGATGTTCTGAGCATTTTAGGTATTGTGGTCCCGGAGAAAATGTAAATCGGGACTTCTCTTTTTTTAGGGTTGCACTTTCTGATGAATATGATACCCTCTATATGGGTGTATTCATCACGGAAGTGCATATGAAAAAAAGCGGAGCTTCTTGAGAAACTATCTTCTCCTGAGGAAGAACAGGTGATTCAGGGGTTGCTGCGTTTTACCGCCCATGCATCCCCCCATGATTTAAAATACCTTATTCCTCTTGTCCAAAGTTCCAACGAACATATTTCCCATATTGCACGTGAAACCGCCGCAGATTTCATCAGAAATATTCTTTTAGATCGTCTTGAGGAGCTTTCCTGTGAGGAAGTACAGAAACTGATTGAGGTGGTGCGGAAACTGACTCCTGACTTTCTTGCCAATGTGTTGAGTGAGATTCGGCGCGGAAGTGAGGGACGCCGTGTCCATGCCATACAATTGCTACGATATATGAACGACGATGAGGTTGTACGAAAAGTCCTTATTACGCTCCTGCGCAGTAAGGTAACGCATGTACGAGCCACAGCGGTAAAAGTTCTGGGGTATTTTGTTAATTCTCTCGAGCATCACCTATTCCGTTCTATTTTGCAAGATTCTGATCCGCGAGTGCGTGCCAATGCGATTGAAGCTATTGAGATGCTTCATGAGCCCCGTTTGGTATACATGATTATTCGTTTCAAAAATGATCCCAATAATCGGGTTCGCGGCAATACTCTCAAGGCGCTATACACTCTTGAAAAACGGGATGTGCTTCCTGATGTGCTGAAAATGATGACCAGTTCAGAAAAAAATATGATCCTTACTGCTTTGTGGCTCCTTACGGTTATTCCTCTTTGTTCAAAAGAGCTGGAAGATCTTTGTGATCTCTATCTTGATCATGATGATGGCGACATACAACGCCGCGCCGCCTTGGCATGGGAGAAACTTCTCGGGTGGAAACAACAGCAGGCTGCTCCCCTCTCTCGACAATAGTTTACTCAATCGGTAGACTTTTTTGCGGAAAATCTGCACGGAAATCCCGCTTCTTTGTATATTTACGGGAGTACTACTGTTTTTGGAGTGAATATGAAACCTGTATATATGGATTATAATGCCACAACCCCGCTTCATCCCGCCGTGCAGGAGCGCATGAAGGCTGCCATGGATCTATATGGCAATCCTTCCAGTATGCACACCCAAGGCCGACAGGCCCGTGAGGAAATAGAAGCGGCTCGTGAGGAGGTCGCTTCCTTTGTGGGGGCACGCCCGAAAAATATCATTTTTGTGGGAAGTGGCTCTGAGGCGAACAATACCATTTTTAACCTTTTTCCCTGTCGACATCGTGATTGTAGCCGCTCCATGTGCGGAAAGACCGAAATCGTGACAACGAAAATTGAACATCCGTGTATCCTTGAGTCTGCGAAAAAAGCAGAGTTGCGTGGAGTTGTGGTGAGATATCTTGATGTGGACCGCTTTGGACGCATCAATTTAGAACAATTGGCAGAGCTGGTTACAGAGAAAACCGCCCTTGTTTCCATTATGATGGTAAATAATGAAATTGGAACAATTCAGGATCTGGTTAGCGCTGGAAAAATTATTCATGCTAAAAACGCCTTGTTTCATACCGACGCCGTGCAGGCACTGGGAAAAATACCCATTGATGTGTCTGAGATTCGAGCGGACTTTATGTCCTTTTCTGCTCATAAGATCTACGGTCCCAAGGGAATAGGCGCTTTATATGTGGCCGATAAAGCAGATTTTTGCCCCTTTATTTTGGGCGGACATCAAGAGCAGGGCCGCCGTGCCGGCACAGAGAACACTCTGGGCATTGTTGGCATGGGAGAGGCGGTTCGTCAGCGGAAGCAGGAGATGGAAGAAGAGGGTAAGCGGCTGTGGGACCTACGACGGTTTTTTATCTCAGAGCTTCGTAATCGCGTGGATGATGTTTCTATTAATGGCCATGAAACCGAGGTGATCCCCGGTACAGTTAACGTCTCTTTTCGCGGTGTAGAGGGCGAGTCAGTTCTCTTGTATCTTGATATGTTTGGCATTGCCGTTTCCACGGGATCTGCCTGTTCAACAGGTTCACTTGATCCATCCCATGTATTACTTGCCACGGCACATGATGCTGAAATGGCGCACGGATCAATTCGGTTTAGTTTTGGACGCGATACAACTCAGGAAGATGTCATTTATGTGTTAGACCATGTTGAGAGTACCATTACAAAGCTGCGGGAGATATCGACAGTATACAGAAAATAACAAGGAGTAACTATGTCAGGTTGGGTGTATAGCGAAGTTGTGAAGGATCACTTTATTAATCCGCGGAATGCGTGGAAAAATGACGAAGATTTTGCCTATGACTGTATGGGGAAAGATGGGAATGTTCAGTGCGGCGATGAAATGCTTTTTGCCTTGCAGATAGATGCAGAGACAGAGAAAATCATTGACTGTCGATGGCAGACCTTTGGGTGCGCCAGTGCCATTGCGAGCACGTCCATGTTGTCTGAAGCGATAAAGGGCTTAACCCTTGAAGAGGCCATGAAGATAACCCCGAAGGATATTACGGAACGGCTTGGTGGTCTCCCCGATAACAAAATCCACTGCTCTGTATTGGGGGATAAGGCCCTTTGCGCTGCTGCAAATGATTATTTTCGTAAAAACGGTATGGAAGATCGTGTCGTTGAGCCCAAGGCGAAGCTTATTTGTGAGTGTAAAAATGTGACAGATCTTGATATTGAAGAGTCTATTCTTGAAGGAAGTCGTACCTACACCGATCTACAGGATGATACCGGTCTGGGAACGGTGTGTGGCCGCTGTCGTGAGACGGCAGAATCTCTTTTGGAACACTACATCGAGAAGCATTTTAAGTAGCGGTGTACCATGAGGGGGGATTTGTATATACATGTTGAAAGTGTTGATAACTGTTAATAACAAGAGGTGTTCATGGTTTCTTCCGATACGATAGTTGCCCTCGCTACGCCGCGAGGAAACGCAGCCCTTGCGGTTTTGCGTATTTCCGGTCCTGACGCACATGCACTTTGTGCCGACTTTATTCAAGAAAAAAAGCGGTTTGAGACGGCCAGTCCGGGGCAATTGCGGCGGTATCTTCTTTGTGCAAAGGGAGAGGTTATTGATGAGATCACAGCGGTGAAGTTTTCTGCGCCCCGTTCATTTACGGGGGAAGATATGGTTGAGCTCATCTGTCATGGCGGAACAACGCTTCTTGAACGTATCATATCTCTATTTTTGTCCACCCCTCTTCGCTATGCAGATCCGGGAGAGTTTAGCCGGCGGGCTTTTTTGCATGGAAAGCTGGACTTGAAAAAAGCGGAGTCCATTCACCGTCTGATCCATGCAGAAAGTGTGCAGGCTCATAAAAATGCCCTTGCCCACTATCTAGGGCAGGAACGTCCCTTCTTTGATGCTCTGAAAGATGATATTCATGCTCTTTTAGTAGATATGGAGACAGCCATTGAATTTAGCGATACCGACGACGTGGGAGAAAGTGCGGCCTTTACAGAACGAATGGAACATCTCTTGCAAAAAATACACCGTGATTTTGAGAAGGAGTTGGAAAAACGTCAGCGCCTGCGTGAGATAGATACGGGGGTGGATGTCTGCATTGTGGGTCGTGCCAACGCAGGAAAGTCATCACTCTTAAATGCTCTTCTTGGGTATGATCGTGCGATTATTAATGCACGTAAAGGGACAACCCGGGATATTATCACTGAAACGCGTCTTCTCGGAGGAATGCGCGTTCGCTTTATTGATACGGCTGGTTTAAATGAAACCACCGATGAAATAGAGCAGGAGGGGATTCGGCGAACGCAACAAGCGATAGCTCAGAGTGCTCTGGTAGTATGGCTTGTATCAGAAGATAGCGGCTGTACCCCAAGTGATTTTTCTGCGGTATCTTCAGGTATGGCGGAAGTGCTGGGGGTTGCGAATAAGTGTGATTCTCCGCAGGTTGAGAGTGCAGAATCGTTTCTCACGAAACATGGTGTGTATACGTGCTCCGTTTCTGCTCGGACGGGGGAGGGGGTGTCTCAGCTTCTCAGGGAGATCGAGACGCGAATACATGAAAGATACTGTGATGTAGAGTATGAGACTGTCATAGGGACTGAACGAGAAGAAGCCCTTGTACGAAGAATTGTACAGGAGCTTGATAAGATAGACCTTGGAACACCCATGGAAATTCAGGCAGAATATCTTCGCTCCATACTTTCCCATTTGGAAAGTATTTATGGAAAGAGTTCTCCCGAAGAGGTCCTCAATGACATATTCGGGAGTTTCTGCATCGGTAAATAGGCTTTGCTATTGAAAGCTTCGATTATACTCTGCCCGTTTGAGCTGGGCTTCGTGGTAGAAGTCCACATAATGGTCTGTGGCAATCTCCCACGAGAAATTTTCGCGCATGGCACAGCGGCGAAGCCAATCAAAGGCGGTGTGGTGAGTATACCAAATATCCAGAGCCCATTCTATTGTGCCTTGCAGGGCTTCGGGAGTTGCATCCCAAAATTTAAACCCTGTACCCTCGTTTCGCTGAATATCAAAGTTACGAACCGTGTCATCCAGGCCGCCAACGGCTCGAACAATGGGCAGGGTTCCATATTTAAGCGAATAGATTTGATTTAATCCGCAGGGCTCAAATATGGATGGCATGAGAAACATATCCGCCCCTGCCTCAATAAGATGGGCTTTCTCGTTTGAATAGCCAATCCACGAGCCTACTTTGCCGGGATATCGTTCCGGAAGTGCGCCAAAGAAATCTTCCATTCCCTTGTCTCCGCTTCCAAGTATCACAAACTGCACATCATGGGTGGCAAGAATGGTTTCAATGACGGGAATAAGCAGATGGTATCCTTTTTGTTCTACCATGCGTCCCACAATGCCGATAATGGGAGGGGTATCCCGTTTTTCGAGGAGGAAGGCATCTTGAAGCTCTTCTTTGCAACGGGCTTTTCCGGAAAGATCATCTACGGAGAATTTCTGGGGGATAAGGGGATCCTTCTCAGGACACCATTCGTCGTAGTCTACGCCGTTTAATATGCCGAGAAAGGAGTCGCCCTTATTGTTTAGGGCAACTTCCATTCCAAAGTCAGAATAGGGACGAATTAGTTCTGCTGCGTGGGTTGGGCTTACCGTATTCACCATATCGGCAAAATAGATTCCCGCTTTCAGCATGTTAATATCACCATAATCCTCAAACTTATCCGGGGTAAAATGCTCTGGGCCAAACCCCAGCCAGTGATAATTGTCTCCGGGATAATTCCCCTGATAGCGGGCATTATGAATGGTTAATACTGTCGCAGCCTGACCCACGATGGGGTTATCCCAAAACCACACTTTTTGATATGCTGCAACCAGGGCTGCCTGCCAATCGTTGGCATGGATAATGTCGGGAGAAAATTGTGTGTCAATAGCTACTTGCAATGCAGCGCGGGCGAGAAACCCAAACCGTTTTGCGTTATCTCCGTAGTCTGTAAATTGATTGTCATGATACAAGCCTTCACGATTAAAAAAACCGTCATGCTCAATAAGGAGTACCTGTACGCCTCCTGTCCCGATAACCTGCTTTACACTACACCAGATCTCGATGCCGGGGCCCATGGAAACACCCATGGATTCAAGAACTGTCTCTGTTTCTACGCCCGTGTCTCGTATGGAGCTATAGTAGGGCAAGACAATACGCACATCATGTCCGCGTTTTTTCATATGAGCGCCAAGGGCGGAGACAACATCGGCCAACCCACCAGTCTTGGCAAAGGGGACTACTTCAGATGAGACAAATAATACGTTCATAGATAATCCTGTTATCAAAGGTTTACGGCATATCTATTATAAAATACAATTGAACTATTTCAAGGAATAGAACTTATTTAAAGGGCGTTTCCCGCCAGTACCCCAATTTTTTATCTTTTTCGAGATAGAGAAAGGGGTTTTCACCGTTGTTGTAGATTGCAATTTTATGATGATCCATAACAATTCTTCCAGAAAATTCCACTGTTTGATAGCCGATTCGTGAGTATTGGGTTACAAGATGGTGCGCCATCCTATCAAAGGCGTCTCGACTTTCATTGAAGGTGAAAAAGATGGTTGATATTCCCTGTTCTTTCAAAGCGGTATATATTTCGAGAGGTTTCTCCCGAAGAATAGGGTATTTCTGAATGTGCTTATACAGGGCATGCTCACTTGAAAAAAGGATGTAGTGGAAATGAGCATCCGGGAGAAGCTTTTCCAGGGGAGAGAAAAGGTTGTCCTTTAATTTGGCGCAGTTTATTTGTAATTTATCCAGTTTCGTTTCCAAGACAAGTATGTGGCGTTCATTGCCATATCGGTAGTCAAAAAGACCGTCCAATTCTTTAATACAGGTATACTGCCATGGAGGGATCTTATCTTTTTCAAGAATCACCAAGTTTGGGTATTCATCAATCTTTAGTACATAGGTGTCGGTATTGGCAACTAAGTAGCCGTTTTTCTTTTGCGGGTTAAACCGTTTATCGAAAATTCCTCCGGTTTTTCCAGAATCAGAGAGGTGTTTGAGGAAAAACTTGACAATACGCCGGGAAATTCGCTCACCCAGTTCTCCTGTAATATTGCCAAATCCTGCGTGGGAGAAACTATAGGGAGCTTCAAAAATATCACGTACAGAGAAAATGACATACCCGCGATCTCCGATTTGATACTCAAGGAGTATTTTATCAAGAAAGGGAATATCCTCATTTACCTCATCCGTTAGATTATGGTAGATGATCCTGCCTTCCACTCCGTGGGCTCTTCCAACCACATAGGGGGCGGCAATATTCTTGAACAGCCGTTTTTTTGTATGCCATAGGGTCGGCTCAAATTCTTCAAAGGGAGCAGGATAGGGAGGGCTCACTGCGATGCTCCTGAAAAAAGAAGTTCCTGAGGGGTATCTATTGTGGTGGTGGGGATACACCCTGTGGGAAGGGAGGTCTTGTTCCACCTTACAAACACCGTTTCTATTCCCGCCTGAGTGCCGCTTTGAATATCAACGGATGAATCGCCGATAAACACAGCCGTGCTGGGGGGATAGTATGAAAGAGCCTTCTTCACTGGGTCTGGCGCCGGCTTTGGGAGCGCGGTATCTTCAGGGGTAATACAGTATTCGAAAAGATCTTTGAGAGAGACAAATTCAAGGTAGCGTAGCAGTGAGGCGCGTCGTCGGGAGGTTACAATGCTGAGGTGTTTATTGTGTTTAGTAAGTTGCAACAGCGTGTCGCGTACGCCGGGGAATACCCGTAAGAGAGAGTCTGCATGGGCGTATTGATACTCCATAAATTCTTTCTGTAAGGTGTCGTAATGCGTATCTGACATGGGACCGAAGAGAAATTCCATTTGCCGACGCAAGGGGATACCGATGGAGCGTTGCACTTCCTGTGCATTGAAGGGACGGCCATACCGTGTGCAGAGAAATTCATAGGACTTGCAGATTAATTCTGATGTATCAAGAATGGTTCCGTCACAGTCAAATAGGTAGAGGTCATACTCTTTCATACAGTCGGTTCCTTTACGGCAGGTTTAAGGTTCTTACGACCCGTGCAAGGGCACTCCGGTTAATTCGATAGGTATGAAGGAGAAGGCCCTTTGCACAGGAGATTTCTGGAATCAAATATATGTCGTGGACAACATGCGGATTACGTGCATCCTCCAAAAGAGTATTGATCTCATTGAGAATGATCTTTCGGGCTACGGTACTACGAAGAATCTCCTCTAGGTCATACTCCTTTTTTCGCGGAAGAACTCTCTGGAGTGCTTCTACATTCGGGGCGATACAGGCATAGAGGTTTTCTCCATGGGAAAAGAGGGCGGAGCGTTCTACAAACTCTGATCGATCCATGATCAGCTCTATCCATTCGGGAAAGAGAGACCTGCCCCGCAGTATAATTTCTGATTTTGAAGCACCGTGCACAGAGAGTTGGTTTCCCTCAATTGTTCCCATATCTCCTGTATGATGCCAGTATGTGGGGTCCGTACTAATTCGTGGGCTGCGTAGATGTATTTCCCCGAAGGAGTGACGTTCAGATTCCTTGTCAATACGAACCTCCGTATCCCCGAGAAGGGTTCCGCAATACGCGGGGGATCTTGGTCGTGCTTTTCCCAGGGAGAGTATCGATGCAGCATGTGTACGGGAGTAGATGCTGTATGTTTGTACATGAAGCATCTCCAGAAGTGTGAGGACGTACCACGGGGCGGGGCTAGCACCGATATAGGCGGTTCGGAGATTTTTTCCCCCTTTGGAACGCAAGGGGCCATGAAAAAGAAGTCGTCCGATGCTATGAATAAGTGGATGTGGTGTTTCCCGCGTGTGCCCTTGGTTTTGAATCCCCTTTTCACAGAAGCGATAAATGCCTTTGCATAGGCCGAAATGTTTTTTCCGTTCCCAAATTTCAACACATTTCTTGTAGAGTTGTACCCATTGTGCCGGAAGAGCAGCGATGCTTGTTGGTTCAATATGCGCAATAAGACGCCAGTATTTTTCTTCCCACAGGCAGACAAGGGCAGCACCGGCACTAAGAAGTACGTAGTTAATTGTGTGATCGAGGCAATGCCACGGCGGGAGAAGTGAGAGATGGATTGTATCTGATCCGGGGTGGTGAATCTCTTTTGTTTTCCCTATGGTACGAGCAATTTGTCCCTGAGAAAGAGGGACATCCTGTAACATTCCCTCACTATTTTGGGTAATAAAAATATGTGCTGTATCATCGGGGCTGGACTTCTTTCTTCGTCCTCGAAAAATTCTAAAAATTCGTGATTCAAAACCAATCTGTAAGAGATGTTCAAAGGCAAAGGTTGTTTTTTCATCATACTCATCCACGGCAATGTAGTCCTCTGACATAACCACCACGGCTTTTACTGTGGCTGCACTGGTGATATGGTTCTTGTATTTCTCCAGGAGATCTCTGTTTTCAACAAACACAATCCGGGGGGCAACGAGGGTAAACACCTGTTCCATCTCATGGGGAGAGTAGTGGGGGTTTACGGGGATCGCCACGGCCCGGTTTCCCAAAACTGCCAGCTCTGTAAGGGGTAGACGGGAGTTCCTCTCGCAGATAATAAGACAGTGGTCTTCTTCTTTTAGGCCAATATAGGCAAGCCCCTCTCCGATATTAATAACCTGTTCTTCAGCTTGTTGGTAGGAAAGGCTGGTCAGCTCTCTCTCTCCAAAATATTCAAACTCTTCCCGCGGGAAATACAGAGCCGTACGGTGGGAAAACATTTCCACACTGTGTTGCCAGAGTGCGGTGACTGTCTCAGTATTCTTCATGTGAATGATCCTTTCGCAATTCCTACACAAAGAGTATATCATGATCTTTGGGAAATATCAAAGGGATACGTTGTGGTTCCCATAAAGATAAATAATAAAAAAACATTGACAGGGGGAAGTTTTATAACAATATTATCAGTTACTAAAATGAAACACGGCTTAACGGAAAGGAATACAACGTATGATAGATGAAGAATTTGATGCTGATGAGGTTCTCCGAGATATGGATTCCGAAGATGATCTCTTCCTTGAGTCTGATGAAGATGATGATGACGTACGGGAACTCAACTTTGGGAATCGTTTTGATGAGAACGCAAACTTTAACGATATTGCCAGTGACCTTGACACTGCAGAAGATCTCTGGGAGTAGATTCCGGGGAACACATATTTCCCCGGAGTTACGCCGGTGATACGATTTTTTATTTCAGATCAACACTTCGGCGCTTCTTTTGTCCGCGATGAGGCAGAGCGCCGAAGTGTTTTTTTACATTTTTGCACATACCTTCGCACGCTCCCCGGAGCAGAGCTCTACATCTTGGGTGATTTTTTTGATTTTTGGATAGAACGTGCGGGAAAACCTCGACGGACATACCTCCCCCTTTTAAGCGCCATGAAGGAGCTGATAAAGGATGGTGTATCTGTTACCTATTTACAAGGAAATCACGACTTTATGCCCATGTCGTTCCTAGAGCGAATGGGGGTTCGAATTGTGACGGAACAGACCTTTCACCATGCAGGAAAATGTGTTCACTTGGAACATGGGCACCGCATTCGGAAGGGAACAAAGCGAGGGGTATTATATGGCATTACGGAAAACAGGGTTCTTCAACAACTGTATAAAATGCTTCCTCTTTGTATTTCTGTGCCCCTTGCAGAAGGAGCTGCACACCTCAGCCGTAAAAAGGGAGTTGCAGCCCATCATCCCCATAAGTATGAACGATATCGGGGGTGCATCGAAAACGTAATGGGGCAACGAGGGTATGATCTCTGCATTTTAGGGCATCTTCATGTCTGTTCTGTAGAGACGGTATCCACAGGGGTATACGCAAATTGCGGCACATGGATGGAGGAGGGTGAATATCCGCTTCTCTATTTGCAGGATACCACCCTTATCTTGAGCCGTCTTTGCCCCGACGGTACGCCGCAGGAGCCTATAAAAACTGTAAGCTTATGAGACTGAGTATGGCTACGACCAAACAGTAGGGGCTGAAAATGTACAGTTTTCCCTTGTTCACAAATTTCAACAAAACCTTTAAGGCAAAAATACCCACAACAAGTGAGGTGAAAAAGGCAATGGTAAGAAGGGCGAAAGAGTAGTCTGTCTGTGTAATATTCGGCAGCTTTAACAGTGCTGCACCCCCAATTGCCGGGAGAAAAATCATAAAGGAAAAGCGTCCAGCCTCTTCCCGTGTAATACCGAGAAGAATTGCTGCGGTTATGGTGGTTCCGCTTCGTGAAATGCCAGGAAAGAGAGCAAATACCTGAGCAAGCCCAATTAAGAGAGCTGTTTTTGCGGTGATTATGCCAGCATCTTTCACCGAGCCGAAGCGAGAGGCAAAGAGTATTGCTGCGGTAATAAAGAGCATCAATGAGACAAAAAATGGGTTTCCAAAGGCAGCTTCAAAATCGTCGGCAAAGAGAATTCCCACAATGCCCACTGGAATTGATGCAAGCACAATGTACCACAGGTAGAGAAAGGATTCCCGTTGCTCTTGTGCATCCTTTGAAACAAGGTTTTTAAAGAGCTCCATTATGGTCATACGATATATATAGATGACGGCCACGAATGTTCCCATGTGGAGGAGAATATTTACGGCGAAATCAGACTCGGCATCGACACTCATGCCGGTAAAATGTTGTGCCAGCACAATGTGGCCAGAGGATGAGACAGGGATAAACTCAGTAATGCCTTGAATAATGGCAATGATAATCATGTTGAATGCTTCGTACATTGAATGCTCCGGAAAAGGGTGAATTATCGTGCGATAAATATATGAAGTGCACAGTGAAAAATGTCACCATTGAAAAAAAACCTTGTTGTAAAAAAAACTCTTGCCATAATGTAAAAACATATATTATCCCCAAATTATTCACCCAAACCGAAGGAGGTTGTTCATGGAATGTGACAGTTGTCATTGCCTAGATGACGTTCCGATGCGTATCGGAATGCATTCCTTGGTTTCACTGTGGCTATTTCCCTGTGAAGCAGACGTGCAGTCTTTGGTGCAACGGGTGGATATCATGCGAACCACATAACATGTATCTGTATGGTCTTCTCCTGTTGCGCTGAAAAACAGTTCAGTAAGTGTAACACAGTATTTTTGGAGGACCAAAATGAAAGAAAATCGTACGTACAACGATGGCGTTCTTGCGCGCCGTCCCGATCAGAAAATTGCAGATTTTATTCACAACCGTTTGAGAAAAGAAGATTATGAATCCGTTGCTTTTTCGGTTCAGCACATGGATATGGTGCAGGCATGCAGCCTTCTCCGCATGAGCAGTGAGACCGATGTTCCTCTTATTTTTCGTCTTTTCCCCAAGGGGCTTGCGGCGGAAGTATTTGAGCATATGGGTGCGCCGTTTCAAGCACAATTACTTGAAGCTTTTACCAACTCCTCAGAGGCATTGCGTCTGATTCGTAAGCTTGAAGCAGACGATCAACTCCGTCTTTTTGATGAGCTTCCCTCAAATATAACCACGCAGCTTTTGGATATGCTTCCTAAAACCAATCAGGAAGATGTACGCCGTCTTATGTCTTATCCCGATGATACCGTTGGGCGTATTATGTCACCGGCGTACTACTCTTTTAAGCAAACAGCCCCCCTGTCTGAGGTTCTGCACATTGTCCGGGCCGGCGATGCCGGACGGGATGCCGTACACGTCTATGTATGTAATGAAGATGGCGGTGTTTGCGGTTCCGTTCCCCTTACAGCAGTTCTTGCTGAAAAAGATGAGACACGCTTGATTGGTGATATGGTTACGGCTGAACCTGTGGTTATTCGTGTACAGGATGACCAGGAAAAGGCTGCACGTCTGATTCAGCGCCTTGCCGTATTCGAACTTCCCGTGTGTGATGACGACGGGTATCTTGTGGGAACCCTTCGTGCCTACGATGCCTTGGATGTCATTAGCGAAGAGGTGACCGATGACATGTATGATAAGGTGGGGCTCCTGGATTTAAATTCCCGTGAAAGTGATCGGAGCTATGGCCTAATTCATAAGGGGTTTGGTCATGTTTTTGCCGTGCGGGTACCCTTTCTTATCATAACCCTTATTGGGGGTATGCTGGCTGGCGGTGTTATAGAGGTCTTTGAAGATATCCTCGATGCTGTTGCTGCAACGGCTCTCTTTATTCCTGTTATTATGGACATGGGAGGAAATGTGGGAACACAGTCATCCACGATTTTCACTCGTGCCATGGTTCTGGGGCAAATTAATATGGAGCGTTTTATAAAACACTGGATCCGCGAAACCCTGCATGGTGTAGGTTTGGGAGCGATCTTAGGTGTTCTTGGCGGTGGTATTGCCATTGTTTGGCAGGGATCGCCAGAGCTTGGTCTGGCCGTGGGATTGTCTCTGTGGGCAACCATTACCATAGCAACAAGCCTTGGTTTTCTTGTGCCCTTTCTATTAATTAAAATGGGCTTTGACCAAGCAGCAGGGTCTGATCCCATTATTACAACGGTGAAGGATATGACCGGATTGGCAATTTATTTCGGTATGGTTTCACTGCTACTTCCGGGGCTTGTAAGCTAAGCTTCCCTATACAACCTCCCACTCTTTTGATGAGAATCAATTTCTCATCTTCTGGGTGGGTATACCAAAAATGCCCTGTGGGCAAAAGGAGATAGAAATGAAAATAGTAACAATGATTAGAATAATGATGGCCTTTGTTTTTGCACTAATCCTTCTTCCAGAACGCGTTCTTGCAGGAGAGAAAACCCTTTCATTTACCCGCTTTAACCGTTTTGTCGGAGAGGGTATCGATGAAGGAGTGGGTCCTGTTCATGTAACCCATGGCGAAGTTGAGTTTGGAGATTTTGCAGCGGAGGTTGAATGGCTCTCCGGTGAGAGTGTGAATTTTAATGAGATCGTTATGGGTCTTTTCTACACCCTCCCCATGCTTCCCTGGGATGCAACCTTCGGTGGTGCCGCTATCGGTGTACATGAAGATGATGATTGGGAAGATTTGGAAGTAGAGCTCTTTATTGAAAATAGCCTTGAACTTCCCGCAGGATTTGGCCTTTCCCATATGATCTTTTTTAACAGCGGCGAGGAAGCGTTCTTCTCTGAATTCCTTCTTGAGGGAGATCTTCCCGTTGCTCCTGAGGCTGTGGAAATTGCTCCCTTTATACTTCTCGGGGTAGATCACGGACTTGTCGATGAAGATAACGGTTTTACTGTAAACCATATGGAGTTCGGTGCGGACTTTACCTATGAGATTGGTGAAACATCTCTTTTCCTTTTCAATGGCGTCTCGGGAATTGTGCCCTTGAAGGGGCTCTCAGATCTGGATGAGGATGATGCACATATGGTGTATCACATGGGTCTGGGCTTTTCGCTGTAGATCCGTGAACCTACAGCTTTGTACTTCGTGAAGAATGTGCGTAGCTGTGCAAATGTATGTTGAGAGGGAGTGTGTTCTCCCTCTCTTTTTGTATTCCCCTCTCTTTTCTACGGCACGTATAGAGCAGGTCTCTATGAGGTTTGTGCGGTGCAAACTGCCTGTATTTGGGTGATATTTGAGCTTTCAGAGGAAGGAATGAGTCATACTTCCCTATGGAGTTACAAAAAGACCTTGCAAAACATCTTTTCTATGGTAGACTCTTGTATAAAGTACTGAGGTTGGTTACATTTAACTGAGGATGATCAAATGGATGTATCATACGTAAATCCCTTTCTCAAAGCTACAAAAGAGACCTTTAAAACCATGGTGGGCGTTGAGACTGAAATGGAAAAACCCATTGTGAAGCAAGATGCACGTCACCACTATGATGTTTCGGGGGTGATTGGCCTTTCTGGTGAAGCACAGGGAACTATTGCTATCAGCTTTGAAAAAAAAGCGTCCCTTAAAGTTGTGTCTAAGCTGCTGGGTGCAGAAATTAAAATTGTGGGAGCAGAGCTTACTGATGGTATTGGTGAAATAGCCAATATTATTGCAGGATATGCAAAGCAATATTTGACGGAGTTTAAGGTTGATATCAGTCTGCCCAATGTTGTTATTGGAAAATCGCACGAACTAGCAGCACCTTCGGGAGTACCCACGATTGTTGTACCCTTTTCCTGTGAGCTGGGGTCATTTGCGGTTGAAGTTGCCCTGAAAACCCGTTAGGGGGAATCCATGAAAATCTTACTTGTCGATGACTCATCCACAATGCGGCGAATACAGAAAACACAGTTGAAGAACCTCGGCGTTGAAGATGTGGTAGAAGCGGAAGATGGTATGGATGGGCTTAAGGTGCTCGCAGAAAATATGCCTGTTGACACCATACTTCTTGACTGGAACATGCCAAGGATGGATGGCCTATCCATGCTGGAGGAGGTTCGTAAAGACGATACGTATAAGGATGTCAAGGTAATTATGTGTACTTCAGAATCGGAGAAAACAAAGGTGATTAAGGCCTTAAAGGCCGGAGCGAACCAATATATGGTGAAACCTTTTACTCCAGATGTTCTTAAAGAGAAGCTTAGTATCTAATTTTCTCTACCGATGACTTTTTTTATAAACTATATTGATATGGGTGGGCCTTGTATGTGTCTACCCTTTTTATGTGTGTACTGAGGAGGAGTGTTCCATAATGGGGATGAAAACGTGTTTGTACTGTATCTTCCTCGTATCCCTATCTGTTGCAGAAACCGTAGTCTCCGGGGTGCTACGTGGAAGTAATCGATGGACCCGCGAAGAAAGTCCATATGTGTTGGTTGCTGATGTTAAAATACCTCATGATGCACGTCTTGTTATAGAACCGGGGGTTGAGATATTGGTGGAAAAACCACGAGAAATTATCCCTGATATTCCTCCCTCCCGTCGTCGAGATTCCTTTACGGTATCTTTTATTGTAGAAGGAGCCTTGAATGCTCGAGGCACAACGGATGAGCCCATTCGGTTTCGTGGACGGTACATGGATGATTTGTATGCCCATTGGGGGGGGGTTGTTTTGCAGTCACAGCGACAGGGTGAAGTTGAAATTTCCCATGCCCATATTATGAATAGTATTCGGGGGGTACATGTGCGCCAGGGCAGACCTCTTCTACGGAATATTCTGTTTATGAAAAACACAACAGGAATCTTTACGGAAAATCAAGCAGCGCCGCGTCTTCTTCAGTCTCTTTTTACGGATAACTACGTTGCAGCCATTCGGATACGCGGTAGTAATCCCTCTATTTACAATTCTATTCTGTATGATAATCGTAATATCGGTGTTTGGGCAGATGGGGTGAGTGATTTTGTCTTTGAGCATAACTTGGTGTATAAAAGCGGAGATCGACATTTTGTAGGGGCGCCACCGGGTATGGGACATTGTGTCACCACCAATTCCCGGGGAGATTCCACTGATACATGGGGCAATATTTTTTCGAATCCTCTTTTTGCCGGCTCTGTGGCGGAACAGCGGTTTTTGCAAGAACGTGAAACAGAACAAGCAGAAGAAGATATTACCCGCTCTTTCCCAGATGAACTTTCTTTTACCGAAGAGTTTCAAGAGCCTACCTTTCGATTGTCTGAGTACTCACCGGCACGTTCTGCCGGAAAAAAACTCGCCCCTTCCTTACTCCCGCAGGAGACCCGGCAGATCTTGGGCTCTGGGATGGTCCCGAATATTTTGAATAGTAATGGAGTGTTGCCATGAAAATGCTATGCCTTGTTATGCTATGTCTTGGAAACGTATTGGGGGATGTTTGGTATCCCGATTCACTCTCATCGCGTCAGCAGAATGTCTACGATTCCGTTATTGCCACCGTAGCCCATCCCCAGAATGATGGTATGTTGAAGAGTTTTCTTGAAACCGATGAGCTTGCCCGTCGTCTTGCAAATTATGCTGCATGGCAGAGTCATATGAATTATCCCACGGAGTTTGTTACGCGTCGGGTCTCAGATCGCATTTCTCTGTTCATTCCTTCTGATACGGTGGAAAAACACTCCTTTTCTCTACCTGAGTATATCTTGGGAGACCCCCAAGAGGGGGTGCAGGTGGTGGTTTTTGTCTCTTCAAATTGTCCTCATTGTAAGCGCTATGCCATCCCTCTCTATGAAGAAATACGCCAGGCTACGGGAGATGCTATCTCCTATGCGGCTCTTCCAATCAATCTTATTATTGCCGACCGTGGTCTTATTGCAGCAGCACGCATGGGGTTTTTCTGGGAGCTTTTTACGGCCTACGGGGATATTCGTGGTCGTATAGAAGACGAAGAGCTTTTTGATGCTGTGGAAGATTTGGGCTACTCCTTGAGCGATTTTGTACATATCCTTGATGCTGAAGAACAGAAGATTTCTGCAGAAATAGAAAGGAATAGAACCCAAGCTGAATCGGCAGGTCTTGAGTTTGTCCCAACCTTTTTTATTAACGGGAGGGAGTATACTGGTGCCATGGACAGTAGGTGGATTCTCGATTATATTGATTTTATCAGTGAAAGGTGATGCATATCGTAACAGGGGGATGTCACAGAATACAACAGAGGTTACATCCTTGAACAAATTACTGGAAGTATCCCGCTTTATTTGCTTGTACGTCTAATTGGCATACCCTTTGCTTTTCCTCCGGTGAGAACGGTAAAATTCTAACAAGGAGGATCATATGAGAGCCTTAACACATTACAGAAACCCCGTAGCTTCTTTGATGGATGAAGTCTTTGGAAATCGTAATTTTCTCGATGAGAATTTGCTGAATCCACAAGTGGATATCAGCGAGGATAAGGATAATTACTATATCCACATGGATCTTCCCGGCGTCGATAAGAAGGATGTTCGGGTGACCAGTGAAAGCGGAACTCTTCGGGTATCAGGTGAGCGTAAAAATACGGTGCGCGAAGAGCGTGACGGATATCACTACTCAGAACGTGCCTTTGGCCGCTTCAGCCGTGATTTCCGTTTGCCCGAAGATGTGAACCCCGGTAATATTAGTGCAAATATGAAAGACGGGGTGCTCACCATAGCTCTTAAAAAGGAAGAGTCCAAGAAGCCTCGGGAGATAGATGTTAAAATCTCCTAAGATTCTATCGGGAGGGGGTGTCCCCTCCTTTTTTTGTGTAGTAAAGCAGTGAACCCCATTTGTTTCTCTGAAAGTACTTTTCACCCGAGCGGATAGATTCTGTTCCTCCGATAATAAGTATTCCTGATTCAGAAAGAGCATTATGGAGTCGTTGGTACAACACTTCTTGTGAGGGACGGTCAAAGTAAATTGCCACGTTACGGCAGAGCAAAAGATCTATTGTTCCGTGCGGAAGAGAATCCGTAAGAATATTTTCTACCGAAAACTGAACCATTGACTTATAGGGGGCTTTCACGGAATAGGTATTTCCGTGGGCGGTAAAATAATGTGTCCGTTCTTCTTGGGTTGTACCCCGTCGAACCTCAAAGGCACTGTACACGCCTGTACGGGCTACTTCAATAGCCCGTGAAGAGATATCGCTTCCCCATATTGATATATTTTTGTGCCCTGCTGTGAGTTCAGAAATAGTCATGGCTAAGCTATAGGCTTCCTGACCTGTTGCTGTTGCTGCAGACCATATTCGTACATGTTCTTTTTGTGCGCATAATTGTGGAATAAGATGCGTTTTGAGGAGATTGAAGATTGGTCGGTCTCGAAAAAACGAGGTTTCGTTTGTTGTCATATGGTTGATAAAGTCGTCTTGGAGGTCAGTGCACTTTTTAAGATCATCTAAAAAACTGGTAAGGCTTTGATAGTTCCTCTCACGGAGCAGGTGGGGAAGGCGTTGTTCTGGTAGATACTGTTTGTCCGGAGAAATAAGTATGCCACTTTTCTCGTGGAGAATATCTCGTATCAGAGAAAATTGAGCGGTACTGAGGTTCATCTGGAGAATGTCCGTAGTATTTCCGCGGCGATGCGATCAAGTGGTAGAAGCTGGTCTATGTGCCCGGCCTTATATGCTTCACGGGGCATGCCAAAAACGGTACTTGTTGCTTTGTCCTGTCCGATAGCCTTTGCTCGACCTTTTTTCTGAATCTGTTCCAATCCTGCTGTACCGTCACGCCCCATTCCGGTGAGGATAATTGCCATGACACGGTCTCCATATTCCTGAGCAATACTCCGAAAAAGGTAGTCAACAGAGGGGCGACAATGATGTTCCGGCGGATCGTTGGTTATACGTATTCGCCCATTGCCAACCTTCATATGACGTCCTCCGGGGGCAATATAGACATACCCTGGGCGAAGGGGTTCTCCATCTTCTCCTTCTTTCACTGTGAGAGCGCATTTAGTATCAAGGGATGTCGCCAAGGCGGTGGTGAAACCTGCGGGCATGTGTTGGGTAATCACCATGGGGACGGGCAGGTCTTTGGGGAGGTTTGGTAAAATCGCACCAAGCGCTTTTGGTCCACCGGTTGAACAGCCCACGGCAAGAATTTCCGGACGTCCATAGGTTGGTTGTACAGGTGTCTTTCTCGTGTAAAGGTCCGAATGGTCAGGTCCTCTTTTCTCTGTGGGGAGGAGTATCTCAGCAAAGGTCTGTTGTAGTTGATCTGTGAGATGCTGCTGGTTTGTATCATCGGTGGTGTCCGGTTTGGCGATAAAAGAGAAGGCACCATCATCCAAGGCTCGAATGGTAGCCTCTTTTCCGTAGCGAGTGGTGGAACTGAGCATGATTACCGGGATGTGCGGCCAACGTTCTTTTATTATTTTTAAGGTCTTGATACCATCAAGTACGGGCATTTCCACATCAAGGGTAATAAGGTCGGGAGAGAGAAGCTCTATTTTTTCAAGAGCGTCCTTGCCGTCTCGTGCTTGCCCTGCCAAACGAACTCCCTCAAGAGAGGTGATAATTTGTGAAAGGATTGTTCGATATACCAGAGAGTCATCAACTATAAGTACCCGTTTCATTGCTCCTCCGTAGGGCGTTTTGTAAAAAGACGCTGCAGTTGTAAAAGGGCGAAAAGCCGTTCTTCGTGGTGTATGGCCTGTTCTGCACAGGCGTGGAGAACAGGCGAGCTGTTTTGCGGCAGGGTATGTACACATTCATGAGAAATGGTTTTGCAGTCTTCAATACCTGTACTTATCAGGGCAAGAGGTTCCGTATCTCCTTGAGCAATTACGCAGAATGCTGGCCTTGTTGTTTCAATGGGGGTGAGATTTCCCGTAAAGAAAAGGGGGAGATCAAAGAGTGTTATGAGTGTTCCCCGGACATTAAGAATCCCACGAATAGGTTCGGGTACTCCGTAAACAGGAGTAAAGGTTGTAACCCTTTGTATCTCGTGGATATCTTGTAATTCGAGGGCAACCGACTCACTTCCCGCAGAAAAAAGAAGAACCTGAAGCTGTTTCGTGGTAGAATCACTCATTCTATACCCTTTTCGTTCAGGTGTGGTCCATATTTTTTGTCCATACCTTGAATGTGATGAACGAGCCAGTCACGGAGAAATACCATGATTTCTATGAGATCGACAGTGGTATCTTCTTCTACATTTTGAATAATCGTACCGATGCGATCCAGATATTTTTCATGGGCTTGTTTCTGTTGCGGCAGTTCAGGATAGGATGCTTGGTCCATGAGTCTCTCTTCATCGGCAAAATGCTCTACCGTATATGTTTGGAGCTCGCGGAGGCGATTCAACATTTCCTCCTTGGGAAGCCGTTCTTTAACCGCTTCACTGACACGATTAATACGTTGAAATATCCCTTTATGGTCATCGTTCATCTTCGCAACATGAACATCGTATGAGCGGGAAAATGTGCAGAGAACAGGCTTGGCTTTCGTCCGTGTTTCCTTCTCTTGCCCAGGAAGAGTAATCTGATCAATACTATCTCTCAGTGCTTCTCCCTGGCCGGTAGTTTCAAGGCTCAGGATATAGTTTGTGATGGCACTTTCTTTTATGGTATTGCTTTCTGATCGAATATTGGAAATAGATTCCGCCACCCCTTGAGACAAATTATTGAGGTCTGCAATGGATATATTTACATCTTGTACTGCTTGGGCTCCCTGTTTTACATTTGTCACCATTTCATCAATACGTTCCACGGTGTTTTGAATATGTGTAGCGATCGTTGTCGTACTGGCAGACTGCTCCTCTGCAGCAGAAGCAATCGTGGTAACAACATCGTTTATTTCGCCAATGACAGAACGGATATCTTCTATTGTTTCAATAGTTTGATCAGTTGCTTCCTGAATAATATCTATTTTTGTACGGATATCCCCTGTTGCTTCGTGGGTTTGATGGGCAAGATCTTTTACCTCACGAGCCACAACCGCAAAGCCTTTTCCCGATTCTCCGGCCCGGGCTGCCTCGATGGTTGCGTTTAAGGCAAGAAGCTTTGTTTGATTTGATATGTCTGATATCGTGGTGGTCACCGCGCTAATCTCCTTGGCTGCGGTCTCAAGGGCGGTAACCCGGTGTGAAGATTCTTCTGCTCGATCGAGGGCACGTGTGGTTATTCCTGTAGCCTGTTCGGTACTGTCTGCTATCTCATGAGCAGCAATAGAGAGCTCTTTGGTACTGTCTTCTATGGAGGTTAAGGCGTTTCGACTCTCTCCGGAACCATCGGCAATGGTTTGCATATTAATACTTAACTCTTCCGTAGCAGATGAGACGGTATTCATATTGGTGCTCATCTCTGTGGTTGATTCGGCCACGGCGGAAGTATACTCGTAGATTTGAATATTCTTGTCTCGGATGGTTTTGCTTTCTTTGTTTAGCGCCTTCGAGGAGGTAAGCATCCCAGAGGAGGAAGAGAGTGCTTCCGAGAAGGTTTCTTTAAATGCCTTGTATACTTGGGCAAGTTCAGAAAACACCCCGGTTGAATCGTCTTCTACTTCCGGAAAGGGGCTGGAAAAATCATAGTGCGCCAGCTTTTGTAAGGTCTTTCTGAGGAGATCAATCTCCTTTTGAGATACGGTGCTCTGTGAGCTCTTTTTTCGAAATGTATTAAACATTGTTACTCCTTAAGGGAGGTATTTTTGACAGGTTTCAATAATTTGACTTTTATCAATCTTAATGAGATATTCTGTGATTCCTGCTTCTATTCCACTGCGCTGATCACTCGGTGCAGAGAGGGTGGTACACGCAATAATAGGGGTGTTTTTGTAGGATGGTAGCTTACGTGCCTCTTTGGCAAGTTGTAATCCATCTACACGGGGCATTTCTATATCGGTAAGGATTAGATCAATAGCATCATTCTCACGAAGGATTTCTATTGCTCTTTGACCATCTTCAACCACAATTTTATCATAGTTAAGTTCCTCCGCAATAGATTCCAGTTGTGCTCGGAAAAAAGCAGAATCTTCCGCAATAAGAACGGTATGTTTTTCTGTGGTACGGGGAAGGGATTCATCTCGAATAAGATCGGGACACCCATATTTTACCATTTGGTAGAGATCAATAATGGCGGTGGTTTTTCCTTGAATTGACAGGGTGCCCATAATTCCCTTTTGCACATAAGCGTGTGCATCAATTTCTCCACGAACATATTCGATATCATGAATTTCTGAGACCATGAGTCCAACGCGAAGACCGGTCATTTCAAAAAGCAGAATATGGTAGCGGGAACTCTCCGGTAGAGGGGGGGTATCAAGCACCATGTCGGGTGTGATGAGGGGAACAGTTTTTCCCTCATACGAAATAACCCTTCGTGACCCCAAGGATTCAATATCTGATCTTTTTACGGGGTGGATGCGTTGGATAAGATCCATGGGGACTGCGTAGTTTGTTGCATCACCTTCATGTGACACGGTTAATATGGCATGGGTATCTTTCGGAAGTGATTCCTCATCACGGGGGCGGGAAATCTGCTGTATTGAGTTTTGTTCATTACTGATATGGGGAGACCTTTGAATACTGTCAATATTGAGAATTAAGGCGGTTTCTCCATTTCCTAAAAGGGTGGCACCACTGTAGTAGGGAGCTTGTTTGATATGATATCCAAGGGGTTTTACCACAATTTCTTCAGAATCCCCTAAGGAGTCTACCACAAGGCCATATAAAGAAGTTTCTGTTTGCACGATTACGATGTGCAAAAAACTTGCGGGGGCTCTACGGCGCTCTTTTCCTTGTGTTCTCATCTCTCTTATGGGCTTTGCATCTCTATGTTCTGTAAGATCTTCTGATCGCCGGTCTGCAATTCTTTGACGACGATCTGTGAGAACTTCCCCTGGAGCGGTTCTAATTTCTGCCGGTGGAATACCAAGAATATCAGAGAGACGGGCGAGGGGTATCAAGGTATCTTCCCATGATACAACGGCACCATCACCAATCGTATAGATCTTCTGAGCTCTTTCAGCGGGGGGGATACGCATAATTGTCAGGATGTTCTTTTGCGGGATCGCAAAAATTTCACCCTGTGTTTTTACGGTAAGACAGGGCATAATAGAGAGGAGTAAGGGAAGTTTTATCGTAACGGTTGTTCCCGCATTGGGGCTTGATTCAAGGGAGAGTTTTCCCCCTACGGAGGTGATGGTTCGGTATACTACATCCATTCCTACTCCGCGTCCTGAGATGTCTGTTATTTCTGCTGCGGTGGAAAATCCCGGACGGAAGATAAGAAAACGGAGCTCCTCTTCGCTCATGCGATCACACTCTTCACGGGTCGCAACGCCCTTTTCTACGGCGGCTGTTGCTATCTTTACGGGGTCCATTCCTGCGCCGTCATCTCGAATTGAGAGGCGAATCAGATCGGTCTCTCGTGTGGCAGAAATATGTAGCGTTCCTTCCCGCGGTTTGCCCTGTTGCTGTCGTATGTCGGGTGACTCTATACCATGGTCAAGGGCATTTCGTACTAAATGGGTTAGGGGATCCCCAATAGTTTCAATAATTGTACGATCCAGTTCTACTTCGGCACCGTCAATGCGAAGTGATACCTCTTTTCCTACCTTTTTCGAGAGATCTCGGACAATACGTTTAAACTTGTCAAAAACGACTCCCAAAGGCTGCAGGCGTGTTTTTAACACCGTATCCTGCAGTTCGCTTGTTATGGTGTTTAATCTGCTTGCTGTGTGGGTTATGGGGGAGTGCTGCTCTTTCTCTACTGTACTCAAAAGTTCATTTCGCGTCAGCACGAGTTCTGCCGTAAGGTTGAGGAGCGTATCAATAGTACTAAGATGTATACGAATTGATGTATCCTCAGCTCGTCCCTTGGGACGTGGTGCGTTGTTTCCTTGCGGCGTACTTTTGCCTTTATGAGTCTTTTTTTTCACAGGTTTCGTTTTTGGAGCTTCTGTGGAATATTCCAGCATATAGTCATGAGGAATTTCTGATAGAGCAGCAAACCGGTGTGTGGTAATTGTTTCCACTTGTGTTTGTGGAAGGGAGAGTGCTTCCGCAAAAAGATTGGGCTCTAAAACCGTTGCGCCGACAAAAAATTCGCGAGTTCCTTGGTCAGGCGTTGTTTCTGTGGAACAGCATGAAGATAGAATGGTTACAAGGGAGGCAATGTTTTCTCGCCACTGTTTTTCTTTCTCTTCGGAGTTTTCCAGGGCAAGGTCGTAATAGAAAAAATACAGACAGGGCTCTTCCTTTTGGGCTGTCATGATTTTCTTTGCGGGTATTTCAAACAGGACAACTCCCTGCGCGGTTTTGAGTTGTAGTACCTGTTCTGTATGGGGTGTGGAGGAGGTTTCTTGAGAGAGACTCTCATTTTGTAGTGTCATGAGAGTATTAACCAGTTCTTCTATGGAAATATCTCCTGCATCCTCGGGCGATTCAAGCAAGGAGCCAAGTGTGTCTGTTCCAGCAAGAAGGGCTGAGATAAGAGATTCTGTGAGGGCATATTTGTGTTCCCGGAGATCTCCCAGAATATTTTCCATGGTATGGGCAAGGGCATGCACTTTTTCCATACTAAAGAAACCTGCTCCTCCTTTTATTGTATGGATGGCACGAAACAGTTCGTTAATTTCCTCTGTTCCCGTAGGCGAATCTTCCTCTTCAAGATCCAAAAGAAGTTGTTCTACCTGATGGAGGTATTCCCGAGACTCTTCGATAAACAGCTGTACGAGTTCTTCTTCTTGTTGTCCCATTACTGATGCGTCCGTGTAATAAAGAATTTACTATATTTCATATCATCTTTCATGATATGGGTATACAGCCAGTCTCGAAGAAAAAGGAGCACATCAAAGAGATTGAGGTCTTTTCCTTCTTCCAAATCGTGAATTATTTCTGTCACCTTCCCTAAGAGTTTTCCGTGAGCCCTGCTGTGTTCTGAATAGAGCGGATATCCCTCTTTTTCCATGAGGGTCTCTTCATCGGAGAAATGTTTTTGCGTAAATTGGGCAAATTCCTTACAGAGTGGAAGGAGCGTATGAAGAGGGGTGTTGGTCTTAATTTTTTCATGAATGGTGTTTACATAGTTAAAGATCTTTTGGTGTTCCTCATTAAAAAGAGCTATGCCCACATTAAACTGATGGGTAAAATGTGCAAGCGCCGGTGTCCGTCCTTGAGTTGTTCTAACAGGAAAATATTGTGATAGGGCAATCATGGTTTCGCCTTGGCTGGATGTTTCCAAGGAGAGGGCATAATTGGTGACAGTTTCCTGTGAAATTCGTTCTGTTTCCTGAGATATTTTTGATAAGGTTTCCTGAGCATTCGTAGAGAGCGAGACAGTCTCTTCGATACATGCTTGTACGTCCCCAAGGGCTTCTTTGCCTTGTGCGACATGAGATACCATGTTATGTATCTGAGACCTGTTTTTCTGTATTGATTCTAAGAGTCGGCTCATAAGTTCTGTTTGATTTTGGGTGGATGACGTTATTCCGCCCATCTCTGAGCTCAGGGAGTCTATTATATCTGTGATTTGCGCAATTGATTTGGTGGTAGCCTGAGTTGCCTCTTGGATTTGAGCAATACGGTTGTTTATGTCCGTTGTTGCGGCGTTTGTCTGCTGTGCGAGTTCCTTCACTTCACGTGCCACCACGGCAAAACCTTTTCCCGCCTCACCCGCCCGGGCGGCTTCAATTGTTGCATTGAGTGCAAGGAGTTTTGTTTGTTCAGAAATATCCGCAATTGTTGTGGTTACGGCGCCAATTTCCGAGGTGGCTTTTTCTAAGGACTCCACATGGTGGACGCTCTTTTCGGCTTCCCGTTGTGAGTTCGTCGTAATTTCTCCGGTTCGCTGCGCTATGGCGGCGATGCTCTCTGCATCGGCATAGGTTGTTTCTGTTGTGTTTTGCAGTTCCTGAATCATTTCCTGGGTATGGCTTGCACTCTGTGCAACAGTCTGCATGGTTTGCGAAAGGTCTTCATTTTTTGAAGAGATGGTGGTAATTTTAGCCTGCATTTCCTTTGAGAGGTGAGTCGTTTTGGCTGTTTCAACATGAATAGAACGGGCATTGGTATAAATAGAGCGACTGCTTGCATCAAGATTTTTTGATGATCGAGCTTGTGTTTTCAGTAAAGAACTTACCTCTTCAAGGTTTTTTTCTGCGCCGCTGCTTTCTTCTCAAGGTTTTCTAGCAGGGTGGAAAACTCTTCCTTTGTGAGTCCTTCGCAGGAGGTTTGTTGTACCCCGCATACTGTACAGAGCAGTGAAAGTACTCGTTCAATATCCTCGTGCTGGAGGTGAAGCGTGGGGGATTTTCCTCGAAAAAGCATATAACACCTCGTTTCTTATGTTGTCAGTATATGCGTGAGTATGGTATCTGCCTGTAGAGCAGCCACCATATTTACGCGGGGTGAAAGGGGCGGGGTTGTTTCCGTCACTCCTTGGGTAAAGTCTCCAATAAAGTAAAACGTATCCTTGATTTTCTGTACCGTAATACTCTCCGTATTGCCGTATCCGGCAAGCCCCGATGCTGCCACAAGGAGCTTGGGTGAGTTTAGGAATGACTCAACAATCATTCTCTTTGCCGCAACTTCATCAAAGGCTTCAACAACCACGGTGCACTCGGTAAAGAGTGAGGAGATGTTTTCCGGGGTGATTCTAAGCTTTTGGCAGGTTATATCAAGGGACGGTTCAATTCGCAGGAGGTTTTCTTGCAGAGCATCAACCTTTGCTTTGCCCACTTGGTCACGGAAAAAAAACTGCCGATTTAAATTTGAGTAGTCTACGGTATCAAAATCGTATAGAAAGAATTTCGTAAACCCAGACCGCACAAGGTTCATGGCACAGTTTGACCCCAGCCCACCCGTACCAGCAATTCCAATGGTGGTTTCGGTGATCTTTCTATACGATGTATCATCGTACAATGCTTTAAAATATTTGTTCATTTCATCTCTATGCTTTCTTCTCCCTGTTTTTTCGTGCAGCAAATACAACGGTAAGGATATGTCCCCCATCAATTTCAACAGTTCCCTGCACACTATCTACTTTATGTGATGCTGATTCATTAACTGAGTATATGGGAATTGATTGCTCCAGGAAGCCGAAGAAATCAGAAAAATCAGATTTATCTCCAATCAGACCGAAGAAGGTATTTGCAATTTCTCCAAATAAATCTTGTATCTCATCCTTGTCCTCGGCAAACTCTGAGGCAACAGAATCCGCGATGCCAAAAAAATAACTGCCTGGTATTGTGCATTTGAACTAGATACGGAAAGGATATGGTCTGCTCGCATATCCGTACTCTTGGCCGTTTTCCATGTGGATTTGACGGGCTGACAGTCCTCCATGAGGAGTGCTTCAACGGATTCAGCAGCAACTGAGCTGATGGTGTCAATACAGTTCTTTAATATCTCATGTATCTGTGGCATACACTCTCCTTGAATAGATATCTAAGAGTATACCACGCCACGCACATACCTGCAATAAAAAAATGATGTATCCTAAAAAGGGGAGCTCTTGGAGCCCCCCTTTTCCTGTTTGCGGTGTAAGTATTCTTTACAGAAGATTTAGCATAAGAATTGCTGCGACCAAGGCAAGGATCGCATAAAATTCGGGAAATGCTGCGAGAATAAGGGTGTTACCGAAAACGTCATGTCCGCTGCCGATGGCAGAAATACCGTTGGCACACACTTTTCCCTGCTGAATGGCAGAAATAAGAGCTGCAATACCGATCGCGAGTCCCGCTGCAAGGACAATACCGCCTTGAAAGGCCGTGAGCTCTTCTCCGCCGACGGCACCAATCTGATTATTGTACATAATGAAGCCGACAAACCCATAGAGCCCTTGCGTTGCCGGAAGGGCCGCAAGTACCATGCCGTTACCAAATGCTTCAGGTTTCTTTTTTAGCATACCCACTACGGATGAGCCGCCAATAGCTGTTCCAATTGCAGATCCTGCCCCGGAAAGCCCGATCATGAGTCCAATACCTGTTAGTGCCAGAATAGTTCCAATATCCATAGAAAATCCTCCGTTGTTGGTTAGTTATCGTTGGTTCGAGAAAAAGGAGCGTACGGGGCTGCACCACCGTTGAACTCCAAGTTATTATAAAATTCTACAAAGGTTAATCGAAGAGGGTGTACAAATGCTCCGAGGGCTGCCAAAATAAAATTAATGGTATGTCCCAGAAGAAGTATTGCTACAGTAAGAACACCCATGACAGCGGGGGCATCCCCGCCTGAAACCATAAAGGCGATTTCATTAAAGGCGTTTGCGAGAAGTCCACTTGCTAATCCTAATGCAAAGAGACGGATGTAGGAAAGCCCGTCTCCCATAATTCCTGTGACAAATTGATACAGCTCCCAAAACCCAAGAGGAAGTCGGAGGCCGATCTTTTTGTCTGGATTATTAAAGAAAAAGAGCAAGAACAGACCAAATAGTGCAACACTGCTTATGGCAGACCATGAGAGGGCATTCATCACATCCGTTGCTGCCACAGAGTCCCGTGAAACGATTTGGAAAAATGTCGCCATATCCAAAAAGTTAATCTTTACGAGGGAAAGGGCAACAGAAAGAGTGAGAAGCAACGAGCCGAGCGGAAAGAGTGTAAAGCGTATTCCTCCGTCTCGAAATCGATTTACCCCCTTGAGAAGTATGCCCAGGCAAATTTGGATAACACCGAGAAAAACGGAGAATGCCATGGCGGGATACACCGTTTGTCCTCCAATTTCCTGCTCCTGCAAAAGTGCCATGTGTTGCCCGGAAAAGAGTTCTCCCTGCCATCCATTGAACAGAGGGGCACCAAACACGGTATTAAGCAGTACGCCACTAATCATGGTTGCTCCTCCGAGAATTGCGCCAAGAAACAGGAGTGGCAGCATTTTTTGAGGAAGAAGCTTTATTCCCAGCACTGCTGCAAGAACCATAAGAAATCCATACCCAAGATCTCCAAGGCAGAGCCCGAAAAAAAGCGCATAAAAGGGCGCAAAGAACGGGGTTGGGTCGAGTTCAAAATAGTCGGGGAGGTCAAAAATCTTTGTGATTGGTTCAAAGAGTTGTGCTCCGCGTTTATTTTTCATTTTTACCGGAACCTTGTCACCGCGGGTTGGCTCTGTAAATTCATACCAGCAGGAGTATTCCTCAAGGACCGCCTGTGTTTTTTCCTCAACCTTCACCGGAACCCAGCCCGTAAGATGGAGGAGCTTGTCCTGGGTGAGACCAGTCATAGAGTTTCGGGCCCGTTCAAAGCGAAGAGCACCCTCTACTTCATCACGAAACTCTTGTATGCAGGCACGCTGTTTACTCACAGCCTTTTTTTCCTGAGCAATTTCCTCAAGGGTGGAGTCGATACGAGCGATTGTATCTTCAACTTCTCTGAGGGATTTCATAGGGATAGCTGCAGCTTCCATGCCGTGGAGGGTTAGCACTTCATCCCGTGAGAACACAACGACATACTTTGATGCTCCCGCATCGGTAATCACTTCATAGGTCTGGCCTTCAAGAAGTTTCATATCTTTATTTGGGAGATCAAAAAAATGTGCATAGACTCCATGATGGCGGAGTTTGTCAAGTTCTTTCGGTGAGAAATTACCCCAGTTTGTGAGCTGTAGAACATCTTTTCGAAGGCTGTTTTTCTCAGTTTTCAGAGCTTCTTCTTTCTCACAGAGTTCCTCAAATTGCGCAACAAGTTTTTCCCCATGGGTATTGGGTTCCTCATCCAAAGAGAGGCCTTTCATCCGTGAGATCTCACGAAGAACCTTGTCGATACGGAGTAACTCGCTTCTCGCAGCTTCTTCCTTTTTGCTGAGTGTTTCTTGCTGTGTCTCAATGTGAACAACCCCTGCTTCGCGAAGGCTTTCTAAGAAAGGCTCTTGTTCACGATGGTAGAGCAGTAACTCAAGTTTTTTCATTGGTTCAATCATTGTGCCCCCGCAAGTTCAAGTTTCTTTTTTGTTATCTTCTGGGCGGCTTTTGCAATATTTTCTTTATCTTCGAGGAACCGTTTAATACTGGTTATTGCCCCTTGGTATGCCGGTATTTGAACCTTCTCATAGAGGTTCACCTTCTGGGTCGTCTTCTTTCGTGCGTACTCAAGAATAACGAGCCGTTCCCGTGCCACCTCTATTTCAATATCAAGGCGCGCAGCTTCTTTCAGTATTTGAATACCCGTTGCTATCCATGAGGGGGTAGTGAAAAAACTCTCCGCTGAAATAGAGAAGTCAACATCTGTCAGAAAGGGTATTTTCACGCCGGCAATTTTTTTAAATTGCAAAGAAACATCCCGAACGGTGAATATCTGCTCGGGGAATTCTTCCCACAGAAGATGAAACTCCATCATTCGTTCATAATGCTGTTCATATACAGACCGGGCTGTGCGCAGCTCTTCCTTCGCCTTTTTTACCTCAAGACGAAGGGCTGTTTCCTTTGCCTTGAGGGTTGGAAGGGCGCGCCGTCGGATTTTTAAATCCTTTTCGAGGCGCTGCATTTCCGTTTTATTAAATTGAAATTTTAATGCCATTTTCTACAACCTCCTTCGGCAGTATGGTGACCGAAGATTAATTGTGTTTCCAATATTTGTCCATGACGTCTTTCTTGATACCCACCTCTTCCTTGGAAAAGTATTTAGAAATGACTTCCCACGCTGTATCAAGCATTTTTTCAGTCTTAATTTCAACGTCAATTGCTAAGAGTTTCTCGGAATAATCTGAGGCATAGGAAAGACACCGTTCGTCGTAGTCGGTGAGATCGAAGCCGTTTTCCTGTTTTGTTTTGGCATTTGCCGCGTCGGCGTAGAGACGGACGCAGGCGTTCATCACCTGTGGATGATCTTCCCGTGTTTTCTTTCCAATTACCAGTTGTTTCAACCGTGAAAGAGAACGGAATGGATCTACAATAACCTTCCCGACGTCAGTGTCGCGACGAAGGTAGAGTTGTCCCTCAGTGATATACCCCGTGTTATCGGGAATAGCGTGGGTGATATCGCCGCCGCTGAGGGTGGTAACCGCAATAATTGTGATTGAGCCGCCATCAGGAAATTGGACCGCCTTTTCATAATTTCTGGCCAGATCGGAGTAGAGAGAACCAGGCATACTGTCCTTGGACGGAATTTGGTCCATACGGTTTGATACAATGGCCAAGGCGTCGGCATAGAGGGTCATGTCCGTAAGAAGTACAAGGACTTTCATATTCTTTTCGACGGCAAAATACTCTGCCGCAGAAAGGGACATTCCCGGCACCAGAAGCCGTTCTACGGGAGCATCGTCAGTGGTATTCACAAAACTCACAATCCGATCCAGGGCTCCGGCATCGTCAAAACGCGCTTTATAGTAGAGGTAGTCATCGTTTGATAACCCCATGCCACCAAGGACGATCATATCTGCTTCAGCTTTCAATGCAACATCAGCCATTACCTGGTTGTATGGCTGGTCAGGATCCGCAAAAAAGGGAATTTTTTGGCCCGTTACGAGGGCGTTATTGAGGTCAATTCCTGCAATCCCTGTGGGCATATACTCTGACGGCTGTTGTCGTCTTACGGGGTTTACAGAAGGCCCATCTATTTCAATTTCATTTCCTTCAATGGCCGATCCACTGTCGATGGGTTCTCCATAGGCGTTAAAGAAGCGTCCCCGTAACTCATCAGAAACTTTCAACGTCGGAGCTTTTCCCGTAAAAACCACCTCTGTATTTGTGGCAATCCCCATGGTTCCGGGGAATACCTGTAAGGTTACTTCGTCGCCGTTGATTTTTACAACCTGGGCGGGCTTTCCTCCTACATAGGCCATCTCTTCGTTTCCAATACCCGTGGCACGAATGGTACATGTGGCCTTCGTAATTTTCTCTATTTTTGTATAAATTTTCTTAAATGCCTTGGTTTTCATCGGTCAACGCCTCCGGCTTCTTTTGCTTCCAATTCCGCTTCCATATCAAGAGACTCATCAGCGTATTTTTCCTTTTGAGAAAAGTCGATACGTCGTGTCTCTACATGCTCCATAAGCTCTTTTTCAATTCGTTTAAAATCGTCACTCTGAAACTCTTGGTAATTCATCTGTTTCAGGAAGTTTATGATCTTAATAAAAAATCCACCAACCTCATCAAAATTGTCAAATTCAAAGGAGTTTCGGCAGATATTCATTACAATGTTGACCATGTATGCCTGTCGCTCTATGGGGGTCGAGGCATCAATGTCATTAAAGGCATCCTGTTGAAGAATGGCAAAGTCAATAATCTCAGACTTATTAAAGATGACATGGTACTCAATGGGAACCCCGTCATCGCCAAGAATGTTAATTTGCTCGCGCGACTCTTTCCCACGTAGAAGAATATCCTTCATTTCAAAGACCATCTCAGACCACCCCTTCTGGATCTTTTCGTCAAGATCAGCTGCCACCTCGGGATATTCAAGATATTTTGAATAACTTTCAATTGGGTCGATGGCGGGGTATCGTTTACTGTCAGCCCGTTCCTGTGCAAGGGCATAGAAACAGCGTGCAACCTTCTTTGTTGATTCTGTCACAGGCTCTTTGAGATTCCCCCCGGCGGGTGAGACCGTTCCGAGAAACGTAATAGAACCACTTTCTCCATTGGGAAGCTCCACATATCCATTACGTGCATAGAAGTTTGATATAATGGCAGAAAGGTCCATGGGGAAGGCATCTTGGCCGGGAAGTTCTTCAAGACGGTTTGACATTTCCCGAAGTGCTTGAGCCCAGCGCGATGTAGAGTCTGCAAGAAGCAGCACCTTCTTTCCCATGGAACGATAGTATTCGGCAATGGTCATGCCGGTGTACACCGATGCTTCACGGGCTGCCACGGGCATATTCGAGGTGTTGGCAATAATAATGGTCCGTTCCATGAGTTTTCGACCTGATTTGGGATCTTCAAGCTCAGGAAACTCTGTAAAAATCTCCACTACCTCGTTGGCTCGCTCACCACAGGCAACCATGACGATAATATCGGCCTCGGCATGCATTGAAAGAGCGTGTTGCAAAACCGTTTTTCCTGCGCCGAAGGGGCCGGGGATAAAACCGGTGCCACCCTCAGCAATAGGGTTGAGTGTATCTATGGCGCGAACCCCTGTTTCAAACATTTTCTTGGGACGGGGTTTGTTTTTATAGGCCGTGATACCTTCTTTTACAGCCCATTTTACGGTCATGGTCAAGCTTCGTTCTTCACCATTCTCATCTACAATGACCGCAATTTCCTCATCACTGGTGTACGCTCCTTCATCCACAATTGTTTTGATTGTGGCGGTTCCGGAGAGGTCGAAGGGTACCATTATTTTATGGTCAAGCCAGTTTTCTTTTACTTTACCAATCCACGAACCTGCTTGCACCGTGTCTCCGGCCGCAGCTGTGGGGGTAAAATCCCATTTCTTTTCTTTCTCAAGAGGATCGGTGTACTCACCTCTTGTAAGGAAGACGCCGTCCATTTTTTGTAAATCGTTCTGCAACCCATCGTACGTTTTTGAAAGGAGCCCCGGTCCAAGAGATACGGAGAGCATTTCCCCGGTGAAGCGCACTTTTGAACCGACTTTTAGGCCTCGAGTGCTTTCAAAGACCTGGGCCGCAATGGTGTCTCCATCAATTTTTATCACCTCTGCCATGAGTTCTGTCTCGTCATGAGCAATATAACAGATCTCGTTTTGGCCTACTGGACCATCAACGGATATCTTAATGAGGTTTGAAACGATTCCTTCTATTTTACCTGTGGTGCTCATTGTTTGTTTATCCTTCCGTTACTATTTCTTTAGTTGTACCATGGATTTTGTTTCTTGAAGCAACTCTTTGAGTCGCTTCTCAGCTCGCTCAGAATTGAGGTTGTTCCATCGTTCTACGGTATGCAATTTAATAATAAATGCAAGAACGACCTCTACGGTGAACGTATACCCTTGTGTGAGTTCATCAAGGGTATTCCAGATAATTCTGTCGCGGCTGTTTTCCAGATCTATGGGGGTGTCGTAATTTGAAAGAACTTCCTCTACCCAGGGGTGCTGTGCAGACATGCCGAAGTCGCTGGCAGTGCTTTTGAGAATACGCTCCGCCGTTTCGTTGAGAGGAAGTACGCTTTTCTCACGTTCCTTGCCAAGAATATCCGCATTTCGGGCGCCGAAAAAGTTATGCATGTTTAGGTCAAACTCAGCCCACGCATTCACGAAAGAGTTGTTCATGGAACGAAGCGATTCATAGTACAGGGCATGGAGTTCATCCTCTTTCGTGAGAGTGCTGAAGAGGCGTACTTCGTCCTTCCTGTTTTGCAGATATTCACACAGGTATGAGGGAAGTCCCTCAAGGGTTTCCAGACGAAACTCAAGAACTTCACGGGAGAAAAAACCGCGATGGTCAAATTGCTTTCTCCCCGCAAGAAGGGCAAGGCAGTTATCATTATCGTAGCGATGACAAAGATACCGCACTAAGCGCTGGTCTGCCGGGTCGAGTTCCTGTAGAATTTCCGCACGAAGCGTATGGGCCTGTAGCTTTTTACTGCTCCGCCCGCGTAGTAGGTCTGGCAACCCCGCAACAAGGTAGTAGTAGTTGCGTTTCATAACTCTTACTCTCCAAACAACAATGTTTTAATTTTCGGACGAAGATATTCGCCGAAAAATGCCGCAAAGTCATCCTTTGAGAAGGTAATCTTATATCCCTCCTCAGGAGAGGCGATTTGGAATCCTCCCTGCAGAGACGTTGATTCTGTAAGGGTGATTGTGCGCCCCAACTCTTTTTCTAAAGATGCAATGAGTTTTTTGTCCATCTCCGCACGCATCTTGGCGGGGATAATCACCTCGAGGGATGTCTCACCACCTTCCCAATTTTTCAAGGCATTTGTCACATATTCGCTCATTACGGCTGGGTCTGACAGGGTTTCTTTTACAGGATTATCCACTGTTTTGTGGATAATGAGGTCGGTAATTTCCTGCTTGAGGGCGCTCACAGCCTGATTACCTGCAAGGCGTATCTCGGACTGAGCATTTTCAATCATCTCTTGGGCTTTTTTCTCCGCCGCATCTTTGATTTTTTCCGCTCGTTTCTCCGCTTCTTGAACGATGGATTCTGCTTCTTTCTGCGCTTCTTGAATAATCCGTTTCTTTTCCGCTTCACCCTTTTCAACACCTTCGTTCAGAAGTTTTTCCGCGAGTTGGGAAATTTTGCCTTCCATTGAACCTCCTGTGGGTTTGGTTATTCCGTAACGTATAAATTATACATAATTGGGAAGCAAAGAGTATATAAAAATGAAATTTTATATTCCTCAGTGGAACAATAAGTAGGATTTAGAGAGAGAAGAAGAACATGATTCTCTCCATAACGTATTTTATCAGGAATATTACATTGTCAGTATGAGGTGAGACGTGACGAAGGAAACAATGAATGATCAAATGAATGTTCGCCTAGAGAAAACAGAGAAGATTAGAGAGATCGGTCAACATCCCTATGCCGATCGGTACGAACGAACACATACCATCGCTGAAGCCGTGGAGCTCCCGGAAGGACATGGTGGTGTCCGTCTTGCGGGGCGCGTTGTTGCTCTGCGGAAGATGGGAAATCTCATGTTCGGACATCTTTTCGGCTATGATGGTAAGATTCAGTTTGCCTTACAGAAAAAAAATCTCGGTGACACCTTTAAAGATTTTAAGAGTGTTGTTGATATTGGTGATTTCGTGGGGATCGAGGGGGAAATGATTCGTACAAAAACCGGTGAAAAAACTCTCAACAGTACCGGGTGGACTTTTTTGTCCAAGGCATTGCGCCCGCAACCTGAGAAGTTTCACGGGTTGACCGATTCGGAGCTAAAGCTGCGCCGACGGTATCTTGAACTCATCTCGAACCCGGATGTTATGGAGCGATTTAAAACACGATCAAAGGTAATACAGACTATCCGCTCCTTTCTTGATGCCCATGATTTTGTTGAAATAGATACGCCCGTCTTAACAAATAAGGCCAGCGGCGCCTTGGCCCGTCCTTTTGTTACCCATAATAATGCTCTTGATATTGATGTGTATTTGCGTATTGCCCCTGAAACGTACTTGAAACGTGCTGCTGCTGGGGGGTTTGAGCGGGTCTATGAGTTTGCCCGTTCCTTCCGTAATGAAGGGGTGGATGCGTCACATCTACCGGACTTTACGCTGCTGGAGTATTACGCCTCATATTGGAACTATGAGGATAATATGAATTTTACCGAGCAGCTTATGAAGGATCTTGTGAATAAGATAACAGGAAGTGATACTATTGAGTATGATGGGAGAGAGATTTCCTTTGGAGGTGAATGGCCGCGAATCTCCTTTCGAGATCTCATTTTGCGCGATTGTGGTATTGATATCTACGAATGCCTTGAGCGGGAAGATATTTTGGAGGCCATGGAAGACAAAAATATTCGCCTTGATGATGACATTGATATTCGTAATGCCGGACGAGGAACCCTCATCGACTTATTGTACAAAAAGGTCTCACGTCCTTCCATTATTGACCCCCTCTTTATTATCAAACACCCCCTCGATTTATCTCCCCTTGCTCGTCAGAGTGATGATAATGAGAAAGAGACAGATCGATTTCAATTGGTGATAAACGGGTGGGAAGTAATTAACGCCTATTCTGAGTTGGTTGATCCCCTTGATCAGAAAGAGCGGTTCCGTCAACAGGCTGCAGCGAAGGATGCCGGTGATGAAGATGCCATGGAAGTTGATGAAGATTTCCTGACTTGTATGGAATATGGGATGCCTCCCATGTCAGGATGGGGTATGGGTATTGACAGAATTGTGGCATTACTGACAAATGCCAAAACCTTGCGTGATGTGGTCCTGTTTCCTTTGCTTCGTCCGGAAGAGTAGGGGGCTACCGCTATTTTTTAGAGTAGGGAGCCTCGAGAAGGCTCCCTTTTTTATCGGCTGTATTGATCTTCTGCCCACGCTTCATAGGAGAATTTTTTGAGCCAGTCGTTAAAGGCGGCGTCTTGGGCAAGGTTTACAAGATAATTATGAGCTAAATAGATATAGTCCAGGGAACGCAGGGTGTTATCTTCAAGCATGCGTGCGGGAAGATCTTCTATTTCATTCATACTCAAATCTATTTTCCTGCAGCGGTTGAGGGAGGCAATCTCCGCAGGAACCTCACGAATATTATTTCTACTGAAGTCAAGGTGGGTAAGCTTGTTTAGTTGTTGGATTTCTCCGGGAATCTCGGTAATGTAGTTATGCGCCATGGAGAGATGTCGAAGGGGTAGAGAGAAAATCTCCGAGGTAAGATAGTGGATACCCGCGCGATCAAAATACATATGGCTTACACGATTATTCGTTGTGTCAATATGATTCCACAGCTTTTCCGTATTCGGTTCCATGTAGTTGCGTTCCATAAAGCGCCACACCTGCTCCAAATCTTTTTCCAAGGGAGTAAACGTGGGTGTGTGGGTTGTATCACCGGACATAATGGTGGTATTTTTTTCATGGACTTGTGTATGCGTCGCAGAAGCGACGCGGTATCGGAGGGTTACTTCTCCCTGAGGAATATGAGGAAAAGTGAACGCTCCCGAAGAGTCAAGGGATGTTTTCCGTCCAAGGCCGGGGAGAGAAACCGTGGCTTCTTCCACCGCTTCGGGAAGAGCGATATCTCCCTGAAGCACCCCGCCTTTATGAAGGGTGAGACTGTCCGTAATATCAATAATGTTGCTGGAGGTGACATAGAGTTGTGTCACGGCCATGAGCGTATCCTCATAGACAAATTCACAGAGATAGGGTCCGGGGGTAAGGGCGGTGTCAATGCGAACCAGCCCATTTCTGTCAGTATGGAGCTGTAGTACCTCGGTGTCATGGGGTGCCTGGGCAGGACGAATATATACAGAGGCATGGGCAGCCGGCTGCATGCCGCCTGGACCTGTGTCAACAATGGCGACGGCTCCGTTGGTTGTTTCAGAGGTTGCTCCGGCGATATCGAGAGAGCATGAATAGGTAAGCAGAACACAGAGGAGTATCCAAAATCTATTCTGTATCATTGGTGTCTCCGGACGTATCGGTATGCTTTTGAGAGAGGGGTATTAATTGAAGGTTGAGCTGGTATACGCGGTTTGGCCGTGGTATTTCATTCACGTAGCTGATAAGGGAGGCACGAAAGCGCCGAAGCATGTTCTGGATAGTGGGAAACTCCTTTTCCGTAATATTCATGGTAATCGAAGAGATGTCACGCTCCTGCTTGCCGTGTCTGCGTAGGGCCTCACTGGAGAGTAGAATTGTTTCTTTCTGAAAGTTTCGTATCGCCAGGGAGGACCACGATTCTCCCGTTGAAATGGCGTGTTCCGTGAGGCGATACCGTTGGGAGCGATCTTGTTTTATAAGGGAGAGTTTTTCTAAAAGAGCAATCCCTTGTTGTGCCTCTTCTGCTGAAATGGGCGGTGATAGTTCTTTGCCCAGATCTCCATAGTCATCACCTGCGTAGAAGGGGTAGAATTCCAGAAGGTTTCGTAAGGCGGAGTAATACCATTTGCTGTAAAACTGAAATTGCTCTTCCGTAAGGCATTTGGTATGGGGCCTGCGGAGGCTGAGAAGCTGCTCAAAAAATTGCTGTTTTTGTTCTTCCGTGGGGGCTTTGTTGAAACGAAGGAGTGTTTCCAAATATTCCCGTTCAAGGTTGTCAAGGGAAAGTGCTTCTGCCAGATCGGGTACATTTCGCTCACCGATGTGTCGTTTTTCTTTGATGACCTTGGAAAGATAGCTTGGGTCTATCCCCGATTTTTTTCCAAAGAGCCGGAGAGAAAAAGAAGCGCTTCCCTCCTTTTTTTGTTCGTAGTACTCCCGAAGAAATACGCGGTAGTCAAGATATTCAAAAATGGTTTTCATATGGCTGCCTCTGCTATTAAAATATATCACAAAATCGTCTTTGCAGATATTTTTATGGAAGGGACGGTCGGCGTGTTGCACGCGTGTTTCGTTTGATGCAATGGTGTTGTGTTTGTGCTGCTCTTTGCAGTGAAATAGTGGCGGTGGTAATTGGCATGCCGATTGCTTGAAGAGAAAGTAGTTGTTATGGTAGTGTTTTTATACTATCATGGAACTATGTAACTACTATGTTTTTTATCAGGAGTGTATCTATGAAAAGAGAAGTATCTATGATCGCAATGATTCTTACCGTATTCCTAGCAATGGGAAGTGTCGCAACTGTGTTTGCTCACGACCATGGGCAGCAACCGGATCCCGTCATTGTTCAGCCAAGTGAGCGGGGGTTTGCGGAGACCGTTTCGGCCTTTAAAGATGAAGTTTCACAGGCTGGCTGGAGTGTGTTAAACGTAAATAATATGGCGGGTGTACTGTCTTCACGCGGGTACACAATGCAGCCGGTGGTTATTATTGATGTGTGCAGTGGGCAATACAGTGCGCGGATTCTTTCTGAAGATGCGTATCGTCCGGTTTCCGCCTTTATGCCGTGTCGGGTGAGTATCTATAAAACTGCTGATGGAACGGTATTCTTCAGCCGTATGAACGCAGGAGCCTTTGGGTCGATGATGGATCCTGAGGTGGCTGAAGTTATGGAGCAATCGGATGCGGAAATATCGGAAATTATTGACCGGGCTCGAAGATAATCTGTTTTCTCGGCTTTGCTGCTCTTCGACGAGCAGCAAGGTGTGTATCTAACTCTTCGTATTTTGTAAAGATCTATCCCCCATACCGCTTGGGGGATATATTTTTAAGGACACAGGGCATACAGCTCGTGTGAAAACTCTTTTCTACGGGAGATTTTATGGAACAGGATGTCTTTACCGGTCCCGATTTTGTGAGAACTCTCGCACAAAATTTCCAGGAGAGCGGAAGTTTTGGCTGGGTACTTCTTGGTGTACTTGTTCTAGCTGGTGCTGTTGTTTTTGAACGTCTTATATTTATTACATCACCTGCCGACGCGTATCTCCGCAAACAGCTCTTGCTGCTGCTCAGGCGGTGAGCGAAGACAGAATAGGAGAGACCCTGTCTGCTTTGCAGAAGCAAAAAAAGATCCTCTCTCCCTGCTTTTAGCAACTGCCTTGAAGACTTATAATGATACGGGAAACCCAGAAGAGGTGGCAGAAGCTGTTGACGAAGCGGCTGTATTGCAGATTCCCCGTTTTTCTCAGCGTCTCAACTATCTTTCTCTCTTTGCAAACATTGCCACCTTACTTGGTCTCTTAGGGACAATCGCGGGGTTGCAGGAGGCTTTCATGGCCCTTGACTCTCTTGAGGCGTCCCAGCGGGCGGCCATGCTTGCCGGCGGCATATCAAAGGCTATGAATACCACCGCCTTTGGTCTTGTTATTGCTGTACCTTGTATGGTGGCCTATACCTTTCTCCACAATACACAGGTGGCCCTCACCCATCGTCTTGACGATGCGATGTTGCGATTCCATAATTTTCTTCATAAACGACAGTCCCGGTGAAGCTCGCCTCTTCAAAACGGCCGTTTTTACCGTCAGAAGTAACCGGGGCAGAGATAGATCTCGATGTGACCCCCGTAATGAATCTCATGATTGTTCTTATCCCTCTGCTTGTATCTATGACGGTTTTTGCACACTACTCCATTCATGATTTTTATCTTCCCTCTAATGTGAGTGATACAACACCTTCCGATGGAGAGGTTTCGATGTATTCCACGGTGGTTCTTACTCAGGACAGCCTGTACATTACCGTGGGTGCAGAAAAATTGGATTCTCTTGCCTTTGACAGCACTGCTTTTGACGAAGACTATTTTCTTTCTGCCCTGGGGACAATACGGTACCGCAGTGATGATTATTCTCGCAGTATTATATCTGTCGCCGATCCTGTTGCCGTTTATGGATCTATGCCGCAAGCAGGATTTACCGATATTGGTCTCTCGTCCTTTATCCCGCGGGAAGGACAATGAAACGTACGGGTATCTCCCAGGCACGTACAGCTCCTGCTGGTGCGGGAGGTGCTTTTCGGCCGCAGCTGACATCTCTTATTGATGTCATGGTGATTCTTTTGGTGTTTCTTCTGAAGAATTTTTCCGTGGATGGACAGCTTATCACCCCTGATCCAAAAATATCTCTGCCCCAGTCCACAACAGATGCAGAGCTTCATCCCGCCCTAAATATTCACATTCGCCCCGATATGATACTGGTGGAACAGGAGCCAGTCATGTCCATAGAAAAAACGGGTGCAGAAGAAGAGCTGCTCTTAGCAGATTTGTATGATGAGCTTCGGGATCGAAGAGAGGAAGGCCTTTTAATTCATGCAGACCGGACGATTCCCTTTGAGATTATTAAAAAGGTGATGCATACCTCATCAAAGGCAGGGGTTGAACATTTTTCCATCCTTGTAGAACAGGTTGAGTGATGAGTCAGATACCTCCAGGGTTTCATGTATCGGAAAATGGGGGCATCTCCGATCCATTTCGTCTAATTCTTCTTTGCTCAATTATTCTCGGTGTTCTGGTGGCGCTCTTTTTTCAGGGGATTTCTCTGCCTGAATTTGAAGAGAGACCGCAGGAAGAGTCGATACAATTTTTTTATACGGAGGAGCTTTCCTTTGAAGAGGAGCCTGAGAAAGACGCCGCAGAGGAGATTGTCGATATTTCGGAAGAGCCACCCACCGAAGATGTTTCCCCATATGATGCTGTCGAAGAGGTTTCCGAGGTGTCACAAAAAACGGAAGTGCAGATTACAGAAGAACTGGATGAGCCTTCGGAGGATGTTGAGGAAGAGTCGTCTCGCCGCGTTTTTGGTGTTGAGCAAGTATATAGTGAAGGATTAGGCAGCGGGGGAGATACGGAGGATGCTGTGGTGGGACGTCGGGGAAATATTCTGAATAAAACGTATGATACGATACAGGCAGAGGATTCAGATCTTCGTGGTCCCTTGGTATCAGCAGCGTTGGTCAGCCGGGCTCCCTCCTTTCGTCGACGCGTACCGCCTGTTGCCACCGATGAAATGAGAAAAGAAGGGGTCGAGGGGGTGATTTCTGTACGGGTACTTGTTGATGCTGATGGAAGCGTGCGACAGGCGGTACCACAAAACGATCTGGGATACGGGAGTCGTGAGGCTGCCCTTGAAGCTGTTTTGCAAATGGAATTTGAACCGGCCCAACGCTAGAATGAGCCCGTGGCAGTGTGGATCACTATTCCTGTTCGATTTCAATTACTTCATTCGTGAGGGTGAGCTATGTATGGTGTAAACCGTGTGTTTTGGGTGCTTATTTTGTCAGTTCTTGCCTGGGCATCCTCTGCCCCTCCGCGGAGGATTCTGAGATACTCCTTGATAAGGAGCCCTTTGTGAAGACTCTCCCTGAACAAACAAGGTTTGTTGCAGCAGACTATCCTCGAGAACTCTATTCTGCCGGTGTGGAGGGAACCGTGCTTTTACAGCTTCTTATTTCAGAGGACGGTACAGTGGAGGAGGTTTCTGTAGATGAGTCTCTTCATCCGGTTCTTGATAGTACTGCCGTTTCGGCAGCAAAACAGTTTCGCTTTGAACCGGCCCGGCTTAATACGGGGGATATTGTTGCCGTGCAGCTCCAGTATGCCTATCATTTCTCCCTTGATGAAGTTGTGGCAGATACGGAGGAGGTGATAAACTTTCAAGGGCGCCTCCGTGAGCGAGGGACTCGCCGGCCTATGGCAAATGCTTTGGTAGTCCTAGAAAATATTCGTAACACAGAGGATATCGCCGTTCCGCTGGAGGTATATCTACGGCGTATCGGGGAGTTTCACGGACAGGATTTTGAAGCGGGACGTCTGATTACCGAGACCGATTCAGAGGGGCGTTTTTCCTTTGCCTCTCTGCCGGCTTGTTCTCTTTCAGTACGGGTTGTTTCCGGAGGGTATGAAGAATTCCGTCGTGAGGAAGCAATTAGTGCAGGGGAAGAACTCCTTGTAACCTACTATATACCGGCACGTTCCTATGATGACTATGAAGTGGTGGCCTATTACCGCAAGGAGGAACGGGAGGTAAGCCGGCGTTCACTCCCCGCTGCGGAAGTACAGCGGGTACCCGGATTATCGGGAGATGCTGTACGGGTTGTACAGGCTCTTCCCGGTGTGGCGCGGCTTAGTTTTGGCAGTGGAAATATTTCCGTACGGGGAAGCTATCTTTGGGATTCAAAATTTCTCCTTGATGGTGTGGAAATTCCTCAGCTCTATCACTTTGGCGGGTTGAAGTCCGTGGTAAATTCAGAGGCCATAGAGGCGGTTGATTTTTATCCTGGCGGATGGGGTGTCCGTCATGGTGGAGCTATTGGTGGACTGGTGGATGTACAAACCCGCAGAGCTCGGGATGATCGCTTCCATGGGAAAGTAGGAGCAAGTAGTCTTGATGCCTATTTCTTTGTTGAGGGCCCCCTGCGGGATGATCTTCGTATTATGGCCTCTGCCCGGCGAAGCTATTTTGGCGACATTGCCTCGGCGGTACTTGATAATATTGAGGATGGACCAGATGTCTCCTTAACTCCCTTTTATTGGGATTATCTTGCCAGCATTGAGTATGCTATTTCACCGGATCATCACGTAAGAACCTCCCTTTATGGTTCGTATGATTCGTTGGAGATACACCTCCGGGAGGAGGAGTTTTCTGCTGGCAGTGATGATATGGATCATCTTGATAAAATTCAGAATAACAGTTCCTTTGTGCGTTTTACCACAGCTCTGGAAAGCCGCCTTTTCGAAAACCTTTCCAATGAGCTGACCTTTAGTCTGCTTCAGCAGAAAACCTATAATGCCGCCTTCGGATTTTTTATGCAGGATCTCACCGTACACGGTATGGATATTCAAAATACTCTTTCTAAAACATTTTCCGAATCAGTCTCCCTTCATGTGGGAACAGATGTTACTCTGGGCAGCTATGATCTCTATCTTGATATTTTGGGGGTGCATGGGGTAAATCGTGATACCCTCACGGGAGATATGAACCGTATTGGGGGATATGTCTATGCGGAATTGCGCCCCCGTGAGAACTGGCTTGTTATTCCGGGGATTCGCTATGACCACTACGGCTTGCTACACCATGAAGGGGCCTGGTTTCCAGATTTTTGGGAATATTCCAGACGACGCAGGATTCCCTACTCAGGTGAACCCTCTGCCCGTATCTCTACACGGTACTCCCTTTCGGATGCGCATGTACTGAAGGCTGCGGCGGGTACCTATAATCAGTCACCCCAACCCTTTGGCTTTGTCACCCATGAAACATGGGGAAATCCTGATCTTCCCGCAACAAAGGCGGCCCACTATGTGGTGGGCCATGAGTGGCAGATTACAGATCGTATCTCCACCGATATTCAAGGATACTACAATATGCAGTGGGATATTCCCCGTATGCAGAATTCTGATGATGATTTTGATCGTGAGAATATAAACCAGAATCTTTTTATAGCCGATGAAACGGGCAGAACCTACGGTATGGAATTGATGCTTCGTCACAACAGGGGAGAACGCTTTTTTGGATGGCTTGCCTATACGCTCTCTCGAAGTGAGCGGTGGGATGTGCAAAAAGAGGAGTATCGCCTCTTTGACCAAGACCAGACACATAATCTCCAACTTGTGGGAAGTTTTTCCCTTCCCAATAATTGGGAGGTGGGCGGTCGGATGCACTATACCACGGGAAACCCCGATACGCCCGTGAGTATTGGAAATGAAAACATACAGGGTAAATCTATCGGACGGATATCGGGTGAGGAAAACTCTATCAGGAAGGATCCCTTTTTCAAGGTTGATTTGCGGGCCGAGAAACAATGGATTTTTGAACGTACCATATTGACCTCCCATGTGGATATTCAGAATATTTCTTGGTTTTTCCATAAAAATCCTGAGTTTACCCTGTGGGATGATTTTTATAAAGAGCGGCAGGATATCTCCATGATCCCCCTCATTGACGCTGGTTTTACCCTTGCCTTTTAGGAGTCTGAACATGAATATACGCGGCTTTCTGTTTTTCTGCATAATTCTTCTGACTGGGTGTACGGATGATTTTTTCTACCGCTATGACGAGGTTCATCATGATATGATCCGTATTATCGATTTCTCTCTGGAAGACCCAGATCTTTCTCCCGGAGATACGGCGGTGCTGTATGCTGTGTTTGCGGGACACCCCGTTACCGTTGATGATATGACCTGGGAGGTCTCGTGGAATGTTGTGACCAATCTCTTCGGCAACAGGAGTATTCGTGACACAATGTACCTGCCGTGGCTTACCCTTGAGGAGATCCCCGACTCTCTTGCGGGAGCCCAGGTATTTCGCATGACCTATGAAATTCCCGACTCCCTTGTATATACCAGTGAGCAGCATCCAGAGGATTTTTCTGTCTTTATCCGTGATCATAATATTCCCCTTGATTTGAGTGATTGGGATTTTTCAACAAAGACTACAGACCTTATTGATCTTCTCGAAGCTCTTTCTCAGACCCCCGATGCCGTGGAATCTCTCCCTGTTGGGGAACCGGGACTTTTTATTGAGGTCCTTTCGCAAATGTTGACAACCCAGTATCGCCTCATTTTGACCCTCCCCGGTGATGCCGTTGTTGAGGCGGGGTATCCCCGGCGGTACGATGGATATGTTCGGTACCACTCACGCTTTGATCATATTCCCTAGGTATTTATCAATGAAAACCCGCGCATGGACCAACTGTACCTTGGGGGAACTCGCACAGCTGGATCCCCCCTCTCTTTTTCTGACATAGATACGATTATACCCATCGGGGATACCCTTTTTCTTCCACAGGATGATTCCTTAGGATGATTCCTTTACCTGGTATATTTGTATTCATACATCGCCGCGACAAGAGACAATCAGCCTCAATTCTGCCATTGGTGGTCTTTCCGGTACGGGCCGGGGTACTTCGCGAGAGCGTCATGAGCTCTATCGTTTTGTCGAATACGGAGAGAATACTCCCAATGTATCCCCCGTCTCAGTGAAAAATAGTGGTGATACGCTTTTTGCGTATGAAATTGAAAATGGTGCTGAGGCTCGCTCGGGCTTTTTTATTTGGTTGAATCTCTGGGATTATTTTGAGGATATGCCCCAGCGTCCCCGGGGAAGTATGGTCCGAGAAATCTACATACCATCGGACACATTATGGTGGTGCACCAGGCAGGAGTCGAACCTGCGACCTACGGCTTCGGAGACCGTCACTCTATCCAGCTGAGCTACTGGTGCAAGGTGGCATAAAATAGTTTCTTTTCCTCTGTGAGGCAAGGGCTCTGTAGATACCCATGCGTAATTTTTCGTGGGGACTCGCAAAAAAAGTTGCGAAGTGTTCTTCTGATAGAGTTTGTTTTCTGCGAAGGAGGAATTCCCCTAGGTTCTATGATTTCCTGTGGGTACCCCTTTTTTGTCACGACGATATATTTTCCTTCATATCTTCAAAGGGGAATCATGAGTAGTACGTACTATATAGAAATCACTGTGCCCATAGAGGCGTATGAAGAGACTCTTGGCATACTCTACGCACAGGGCATGTCTGCGTGTCAAGAACTGTCACGTCCCGATGCTATGGAGCTTACTTGTTATTTTGAAACCCGTTCTGCCGCACAATCTGTGGCGGACCATGGGGTTGCCGCCTATGAACCTTCTACCGTGCAGGAGCAGAGGGAGTATGATTGGAATAGTAAATGGCGGGAAAGTATTGAGCCAGTGTGGATTACCGATGATATCGTTGTTTCGCCGGTGTGGAGAGAACCGTCTATACGCCCGGGGCAGCACTGGATACAGATTGAACCGAAGATGGCCTTCGGAACGGGGCATCATGAGACAACTCAATTGGCTGCCGCAGCAGTTCTTGCAGAGCAGGGAAACCGTCTTCTTGATGTTGGCACCGGTTCGGGGATTCTCCTTTTTGTTGCAGCAATTGCTGGATATACCCATGCCCACGGTGTTGAGATTGACCCCGCCTGTGAAGATAATTTACGGGAAAACCTTGGACAGAACAAAAGTGCTTGTCACATCTCATACGACATTGGTACATTGAGCACAATTTCTGCTCATCCCCCCTATGATACGGTTGTGGTAAATATTATTAAGCAACACTCCTGTCCCATTGTAGAAAAGCTTCCCTCCTATCTTCGGCCGGGGGGTGTCCTCCTCTGGAGCGGCATTTTGTGTGAAGAGCGGGATGAGGTTGTCAGCTTTGCTCAGAAGGTTGGTTTTGTTCTCTGCCATGAAGGAACAAAAGGAGAGTGGTGGTATGGCCGATTTCGTCTCCGAGGGTAAGCTCACCTGTGAAAAGATGATCTTCGGCGGCTTGGGGTTATGTCGTACCGCTGCGGGGGTTGTGTTTGTTTCGGGGCTGCTTCCCGGAGAGACAGCTTTATGCCGATATCTTCGTACACAGGGCGGTATTCCAGTCTATGAGAGTGTTGTTCCTGTAGAACACCCTTCAGATCATCGCGTTGCTCCCTTTTGTCCCTATTTTGGAGTGTGCGGTGGCTGTGATTGGCAACATATACACCCTGCGGCTCAGGCGAGATTTAAGAAAGACATTTTTGAAGATCTGCTTCGGCGCGTAGGTGGGTGCAACACCTTTCCTGAAATAGAGGTTATCACAGGGCCGGACCGCCATTATCGCATGCGGTGTCAGTTGAATCTCTCTCCGCAGGGAGAGGGAATGGGGTTCTATCAAAAACAGAGTCGGCAGGTGGTACAGATTACTTCCTGCCCGCTTCTCACTCCCTCCCTTTCGCAACTTCTCGAACATCAGGGGGCTATTCTGCAGAGGATTACGAATCCGCCCCGCAGAGTTATGTGTCTTGATACAGGCAGGGCAGTGCTCTCTTCTCCTCCCCTTGCAAACTGGTCATCTGCCTCCGGCTCTCTTTTTACCGACGCTGGAGAGGTGGAGCTACGGGGTACTGATTTTTTTCAAGGTAATAGATATCTCTATTCTGCCTTGGCACAGTGGAAGGCAGATTCCCTGGGAGGGAACTCTCTTCTCGATCTTTTTGGCGGGACGGGACTGTTTGCGCTCCATCATGGGCATCGCTATGATAAGGTATGTCTTGTGGAGTCATCAAAGACCATGGCACGGCGCGCACAGGAAAATATGTATCGAGCAGGAATACATCATGGCCAGGCCTGTGGTATGTCAGCGGAGCGCTTTTTTTCCACGGCACAGAGAGGAGAATACTCCACGGTAATTGTAGATCCACCGCGCCCAGGACTTTCTCGAACGGTTCGGCAAGGGCTAATAAGGCTGGCACCGGAACATATCCTGTATGTCTCCTGTAATCCCTCTACACAGGTTCGAGATGTTCGCTTTCTCCGAAGCAGGGGGTATGAGCTTACGGCCTGTGCTTTCTTTGATATGTATCCCCACACGGCGCATCTGGAGACAGCAGTAGTGTTGAAAAGGGGTTAGTGGCGCTGGTCGAAGAGAGATCCTGCCTGTGGTTTTGCAAGATAGGTTCGTGAGGCATTCTTCTTTCGTGAAAGGGTGTGTATATCTTCCAGAATTGAGGAATACTCCCGTGAGTATTTTTCGTATAGTCGTTCATAAATTTGGTGGCAACGTACATCTTCCTGCTGAATTTTTCTCAGCAGCTGTTGCGATTCCGTGGAGACGGCCGGTGTTGAAGCTGATTTTTGAGAGAGGGTTTCATATTTCTGAATAAGCTCGCCGCGCTCTTCAACGGTGGTATTGAAGAGCGCCACATCCTCATCGTCTAAACTGCTTACCATGAGGCGTGTTTTTTTGTATATCTGTTTTATAAGATCATCTGCCGTCATGGTGGGCATGCTCCTACATCATGTTCATGAGTGCGCCAGCCTGGCTATCCATTCGCGCCATGGCTTGTTCCATGGAGGCAAAGAGATTGTAGTAGTAGGCTTCTCTTTCGGCAAGGGTGCGTTCAAGGTCTGCAATGCGGGTATCAAACTCTTTCAACTGTTTTGAGAGAGTATTATTTGAGAAGCTCGTATCTCCTTCAACCCCTGCACGTTCAACAAGAATCCCCTTTTGACCGTTGTTATCACGGGTGGTCCGGGTATAATCCTGCATGATATCGTTCAGTCGTTCAGCAATGCCTTGCTCATTTCGCCGGGTTGCCCGATCCTCCCAATCGTTATATCGCACAGAGGATGTTTGGGTGAAGAGGTTTACCACTTCATTGTAGTTTGAGTCGAGGGCTTGACGCAACTTGTCCTCATCTACCTCCAGCTTTCCCCGTTCAAGATAGTTTCGTGATGTTGTTATACCCAGATCGGAAAGGGTAATACTTACTCCTTCTACGGGATCAGCAAGGGCGCGGCGCATCTGAGTGGTCATACTTTCCAGTTGGGTATCCCTGCCTAATAATCCGCGGCGGGCCTGTTCCTCCCACAACTCAATTTCATGCTCATCCATGGCACGACGCTGGTCGACAGTTAAGGGGCGGTGCTCAAAACTTCGTCGTTCCCCAGTTTTGGCATTAATATCCTCAATAAGGGCGTTGTAATCATCTACAAAGGAGGTGATTTTGTCAATAATTGCTTGGGTGTCTGTGCTGATCTCAATATCAATATCCCCCATGTTGCCATCGTAGGTGTTATTGAGTTCATACCGAACATTGTCTATTTCAAAGGTGTTGCTGCTTCGCGTTGTGGTGACACCATTGAGAGTAAACTGTGCATTTTGCCCTGGATTTGTTGAGTTGGTAATCTGTAATTGATCCGCAAAGAACCCGTCTGTATCATCAAGGGAAATATTATTTGAAACACCGGTCTCATCACTCATAAGAATAAAGCGGTTTTCAAGGGAGTTATATGTGAGGTTGACATTTGCCTGTGAGGAGTTTACCGTATTCATAAATTCGCGTACGGTGGTGTCAGACGAGAAGGAAAACTCTTCTCCGTTGATGGCAAATTCGAAGGTTTCTCCCGGAGCAAGGTCAAAGACCTCGTGAATTTCTCCCGTGGTGGAAATATAGTTTTTATCGCCACTTGAAAACCCAATATTTTCGAGAACCCCTGCATCCACCGAAAGGAGTCGCACGGAGTGTCCTGCTCCGGGGGTTATCTGAAGCTCTCCTCCATCAACGGAGATATCCATAACGTCGTCGCCGAAGGTGGTGTTTATTTGCTCTTGAAGATCGGTTGCCAAATCCTCTGCTGTGTCATAGTTGCCCGAAAGAGTAATGTTGCGTGTAGTACCGTCTACACTAATTCCAATGGTGTCATACCCATTGCTAATCAGGTCGTTTACGGAGGGGACATGGAGACCTTCTCCCTCAATGGAGGGGATTACTGAATCGCCGCGCCATGTATCTGCCGTGGCAAGTTGTGAGATCTCACTAATCTTGTGATTAAAATCGGAGATATGGGACTGTCCGGACACCGATACAATAGGGGTATCTGTGCCACCCAGAGTGACCGATGATTCAAACTCGTTAAAAGCACGGGGAGACCGGAGATTGGACTCACTGTTCAAAATATCAAAATAGGAGTTCTGAAAGGAGTTTATATCAGAAATTGTGTTACGATATTCCTCCTGCTGCCACTCAACCCAGGTCTTGTCCTGTTCAACCCGATCGACACGGTGTTGATAGGTTTTCATTAGATCCTGTACTTTTGTATCTGTATCAAAGCCTGATATAAGGCCACTCATTCTTGAGGCATCCATAGCTTCCTCCGTGAAAAGTTAGGCTTGTTCGTCCACAACAAGGCCAGCAAGTTCCCACATCTTTGAGATCATATCCTGAATTTTTTTCGGGGGGAACTCTTTTACAATCTCATCTCGTTCTGTATCCCAAATTCGGTATATCATCGCCTTTGTAGTCTCATGAACCGAACGGTCAATTCTTCTATTATAGGTTTCCAACACTTTATTTGCCTGAGCAATACTGTCTTCAATCATTCTGTTGGCATGTTCATCCGTTAGTGCACTAAGAGGTGCTGTTGCAGCTTCTTCCTCGTGGGAATGGACATGGCGAGATGCTTGGGGATGTTCGTTCTGCAATGCCGATGTTCGCGACAGTGAAGCCGTAGGATTTTGTTCTGCTGAAGGTCTGTTTTGTATCTCCATGGCTCCTCCCTTTCTAGTATATGTATCGGTATAATTACGTATTCTTTTATCATTTTTACTGAATCTGCCCGAGTTTTTTGCGAAACTCTGCCACTTGCGCTCCGTGGGAGCACGATTTTTGTAGATCCTTGGGGGATATGAAGGATACGCCCTGTAATTTCGCCCCTTTTTCAGAGAGGGTATAGCATGGAGCAGCACTGCGGGAGAGCTGCTTTTCCAGAGATTCCTTAAAACGGATGAATTCGGGAGAACTGGGGCGACTCACTCCATCATTACACCCGAGAGATGGGGCCGTTTTCCTGAGGGTGCGTTGTGTTTGGAGGCCCGTGGCGTGAGATCTGTTTTCGAAAAATACAAGGTCTTGGCCGGCAAGCACAACCTGCGAAGCCTCCATGGCGTTGGCGATACCTATGGCAAGGGATCCTACGGTGGAATGCCCTAAGGGAATTGTTTTTTTCCTGGAGAGGACGTGTGGGAATAGAGGATGTACTTTTTTCCGGAGAAGTATGAATGAATGAGCGTAGAGGTGGTATCAAGATAGATAAGGCCGGCTCGTGGGTCAGCCGTTTTAAGACGGCTCCACACCTTGTGTTTTGGCCATGGATCCATATCGATCCAGAAATCAGGGAGGATGTTTGCCTCTGCTAAAAGGGAGCCGTTTCTGCTGGTAGAGAGCAGTACAAAATATGGACGCAATTGTGATAGGTACGGAAGTGCTTCATGCAGGGAGGGGCCACCCATGAGTATGAGGAGGGGCAGGGTATGGAGAGATGGGAGAATGGTGGTGGTAAAATCTGGATCGTTTCGTGCGTGGTTGTGGCTGCTGTTTTCATCAAACAAGTGCTCTTGCTCTTCAGAGGTGTTGGCAAGGTCGATACGTCGATTTTGCAGCCAGTGTTGCAGTGCCGTAAGGGGGGACGCAATGGTATTCAGAGAACCGGGGAAGTATCTGACATGGAGTGTGGTGGGAAGACGGTGAAGAAATTGGTGGAGCTCTGCTTGGGTTGTGCATAGAGCAAAGACGATCTGAGGGGTGTCTTCAAGAAGAGAGAGTATACGGGAGGTCTCCTCAAGATGTTTTACGAGGTAGGGATCAGTCTCCAGTAGGTAGAGAGTGCCGGAAAACCCCGCTTCGAGCAGTTCAAATATATATTGCCCCGCTCCGAGGCCATAGACCAAGTAGTCGCCTTTTTGGTGGAAGTTCTTTTGTGCAAAGAGTTTTCCCAAAAGCGGAGCGTTATATGAACTGTAAAAGGAGCGATAATAGGAGCCTTCCTCCTTGCGAGAAAGGGTGTCAAACTCCGTGGTGTAAGTTGGAGGAAAGGCTGAGCGTATCTTTTGGATGAGAACGTTTTTATTCAGGATCACAGAGAATCCCCCGGGAGTGACAGGTAAGAAAGAATTCACGCAGTTCAAAGCTGATAAGGTCGGTTATTTTTATCCAGTCATCAAAGTCAAGAGCATCCTGTAACAAGAGAAGTATATTGTGGAGCCACTCGTAATAGTTTGTCAAGGATGGTTCATGGTGTAGGGCATGGAGAATCTCCTGGGCTTCATCGAGGAGGGGAACCACGCGCTGAAATGCCTGTGCTTCCGCTCCATTGGTGTAGAATTCCTCTGTCAAGAGCTGAATCTCTTCGATGATGGTGGCAAGGGTACGGCTCATACTACGGTTTTTTCACTCCTTGATTTCCATAAAATACCCGAAAGGGAAGGTCGTAGGTCTCATCGGAGAATTCCTCTGCACGAAGTGCGTAGTCGCGCGGTGTAATTCCCGCTTCTTTCAGCTCCTCTGTGGCAGATATCGAGAAGGAACGGTGGTGCGTGAGAAGTACTTTTACGGTTTTCTTCGCATACAACTCAATTTTTTTATAGAGCCCGTCAAGAATTTGGATGTTTTTCAGAATATTATCTTCGGTAAAATGTTCTCCATCAACAGTATTTAACGAGTAGATTGCCACTTGAATGTAGTAACGGAAGAGAATATTATACATGGGAGTTTCACGAATTGTTTTGAGAAGTTCTTTGCCACCAAAATCAATGGTGTCGTATATAAAGTCGAGTTGCTTTTGTGTGGTAATTCCTGCATCACAAATCTCACGTGCTTCCTCAAGCATGTCCAGGAGGGTTTCCACATCGGTAAGAAACGTTAGGAACTCCTCAATCTTTTCTTCTGTTTTCTGTACAGCCCGTATCCGTGATCGTTCATAGAGGTCTGTATCCATCTCCCACTCGTCGTAGACTCTATGTAAAGGGTCGATGGGAGCAGAGGGAGCAATGTAGGTGTCAATAACCTCACGGAGGGGAAGAATCTCTGTACCACGGATGTATGCACCGCCTTCAGTTGCATCGATTACGGTGGTATTCCTGGTCAGCTGGATCATGTTCTCATATGCCTTAAGAAATTTGGTCCAGACATCGGTACTTCGCAGCTTGTTTCCTGCATAGTCTTCAACGTAATGCTCCAGATCATCCATGGTGTCAACTTTTTTTTGTACCGCCTCAGCTTCGGAATTATGAGAGTAGCCTTCTTCTGAGTAGGCGAGGTCCTGTCCAATGAGGATAATTGGGTCGCATCCGCCTTGGTATGCAAAACTAAACAGCATGTGAGATACGGAGGGGCCGCAGATCATAGAACCCTTTGCATCTTCACTGAATTGGTTGACCCACTCTGCCGTGGGTATTCCCGCTTTGGGGAAGGTAATACCTCGGGAAAATTTTTCGAGAAGGGGAGGCTGTACCACAGTCGGTGCTACCACTACTGTTTCTTCAGGGAAGGTGGCATCTCGATAAAAACAGTCATAGGTATACATTATTCTTTCAACAGATCCCACGGCATCAACCCGAATCCCATGTTTTTGCAAGAGATTCATGGAGCCGTCACAGGATAATATCAGACAGCGATCATCAATTTCTTTTAAGAGTGATATGTTTTTGTTGAGGGAGGGGCCGGAGGCAACAATAACAGCGGGTTTATTCCGGTAACGCTTCTGGGCAGTTTTCATAAATTCACGAATCCCCACATGCGTAAGAAGATATTCATGATTCGCCAAGTAGTTGTTCAGCCCCACCAGAGTATCATCTACGCTGTTTCCCATGCCAAATTTCACATAGTTTTTCTCCTCTTCAAGTCGCTGCAGAACTGTGCGGGAGAATCGAATATAGGCGGGATCATATACGGGAAAGGTAATCGCACGCTTGGGTGCGGTCATATTGGGAAAATACACACACGCCAATTCTTTGATTTGCTGTTCCATGGGGTAGGACTCTATGCCTGAGGATATGAAAAGCAGTTGCGTTTTTTCTATGGCCTGACTGACATCGTGACGTCGAAGAAACTCCACAATGAGATGGGGGTCTTCTTCGCAGAGAAATAGAATGGATTTGCTATTAAGTCGGTTCAGGATTTCCCGTGCCTTATACCCCAAACCCACACCGATTTGAATAACGGAAATGCGGTTCTTTGAAAAGTCGATTGTATCTGCGTAGAGAACTGCTTCTCCTTGGGGATTCATCATGCTGGTAAATTGGATATATTCAGAGTTGTTCCGTCGCCGCAGAAGGTAGGGCTGTTCTTGCACTGTATCTATGGAATACAGGGGGCTTTGAGAGAAGTCGGAAAATGAGTCAAGTCGTTCCCAAATCTTTCGTTGTGTTTTGCCAAGAGCCTGCATATTTTTGCGTATGTATCCATGAAAAACCTTTCAAAAAACTTACGAGGTGCAGAGAAGTGGACGAATGAAGTAGTTGAGTACATCGAGAAGACGAACCGTGTCTTTATTATGCAAGGCGTCTTCATAGATGGAGAGGTATTCTGCCAGGTGGCTCTGCTCGTCTGGTCGTGCCTGCTCTAGATAGGTTTCTATAAGAGCGGTGAGGCCTCTATGACCTTCTTGGAATCGGTGTTCACGAAAAATCGTATCCAGACTGTCAAATATCTGACTATCCACAATATTCCTCCTCATAATAGATACAGTAAGTATATGTTATCAGTACGAAAAAGACAAATAAAAAGGAGGAGTAAAAACTCCTCCCTGAGACTCCCATCTTTTTTTACTGTAGCAGTTGCAAAACTCCTTGGGGTGCTTGGTTTGCCTGGGCAAGCATAGATTGCGATGCTTGCT